>JASHTA010000509.1 GCA_030040795.1 Gammaproteobacteria bacterium
CCCTGTCCGGTGGCGTTAAGCCTTGCTGCGGCCCGCGTACCAGCTGATGGAGTACTGCAGCAGCTGGACGTTGCTCAGCAGGTTCAACTTGCGCTTGAGGCTCTGGCGGTGGGACTCCACGGTCTTGATGCTGACGCCCAGCATCTCCGCCGCCTCGCGCGAGGAATGGCCCCGGCCGATGAGGTTCAGGACCTGCAGCTCGCGATTGCTCAACCGCCCGATGAGATCGCTGGCCGCGCTCGCGCGCGCCGGACCGTCCGTGCACGGGACCTTATTGGTGAGCGCCTCGCTCACGTAAGTCTGCCCGTCGAGCACGCGTCGCAGCGCGCAGAGCAGCTGCTCGGAGGCGGCATGCTTCATGATGTAGCCGCTCGCGCCGGCAGCGAGCAGACGGCCGGCGTAGATCGTCTCGTCGTGCATCGACAGCACCAGCATCGGCAGATCGGGCTTTTGCGCGTGCACGTCGCGCACCAGCTCGAGTCCGTCGCCCTGGACGAGAGAGATATCCACGATCACGACATCGGGATCGAGCTCGCGGATGGCGGTGCGCGCTTCGCGCTCCGACTGAGCCTCGCCGCACACGACGAGGTCCGACTCGGGATCGATCATCCGGCGCAACCCCTGGCGCACGATCGGGTGGTCGTCGACGATGAGCACTCTCCGCGCCGAGCCGACGTGCCGCTGGGACAACGCGGATTGGGATGCGCTCTTCATGGCCGTCGGGCCCGGCTCGTGACGGAGGCGGACTCGGCGGACCGATCGAGCGGGCACGCGCACCGCACGGTTGCGCCTCCGCCTACGCCGTTTCCGATCGCGAGATTGCCGCTGAGCATCTGGGCGCGGTAGCGCATGATCTTCAGGCCGAGCCCGTCCGATTTCTCGAGCGCGGCGCTCGAGAAGCCGCGGCCATTGTCCGTCACCTGCAGCTGCACCTCGCCGGCCGAAGTGCTCAGCACGATCGTGACCGCCGTCGCGAGACTGTGCCGCAGCGCATTGGTCAGCGCCTCCTGCGCGATGCGATACAGATGGGTGGCCGCCGTCTCCTCGAACGGCAGGCACTCGGCGTTGCGCGCCTCGAATGTGACGGGAATGCCGTAGCGCTCGGTCGCGCGCGCCGCAAGCGCCTGCAGCGCGGCGACGAGTCCGTCACGCTCCGCGCTGACGGGAGAGAGTCCGCGCGCAAGCGCGCGCGTGCTCTCTATGGCGACGTTCACCAGGCCGATCACGTCCTCGATGTCGAAGTACGCGGCCGAGCCCTCCTTACGGAGCTGCGCGCCGATGCCTCGCAGCATCAGAGCGATGCCCGTGAGCTCCTGGCCGAGACCGTCGTGCAAATCGTTGCCGATGCGCTGCTGCTCGCGGTTCGCGATCTCGATGATCTGGCGCTCGAGGCTGTGGGGGTCGGCAATCTCGACGATGAAACCGACCAGGCGCTGAGCTTTGCCCGCGGCGTCGCGGTCGATCGCACGGCCGCGATCGAGCACCCAGCGCCACGTGCCATCCGCGTGCCGCAGGCGGTACATGGACTCGTACAGCTCCTCGGCGCCGTCGATCGTGCGCTTGAGCGCCTCGCGCACTCGAGGTCCGTCCTCCGGATGCATCCGGCTCGACCAGAGCAGCGGCTCGCGGCATTGCGCGCCCTCGATGCCGAGCATGTGGTGGAAGAAATCCGTATGGCGCGGCTCGCCGGCCGCGACATCGAGATCCCACATGCCACCGCGCGCGCTCTCGAGCGCGATCTCCAGATGCTTGCGCTTTCGCAGCAGGCCAAGTTCGGCTTCCTTGCACGCGTCGATGTCCAGGCAGACGCCGACCATGCGGACCGCCGCGCCGTCCGGCGCGCGCTCGATCACGCGGCCACGCTCGATGAGCCAGCGCCAGCTGCCGGCCTTGTCGCGAATGCGGTACTCCGCGTCGTAATCGTCCGTCTTGCCGGCGAGGTGAGAGCGGAATCTCAGCGAGGCCTCCTCGGCATCCTCCGGGTGGGCACTCGCACCCCATCGCGCGACAGGGCTCGTCCCCGCCCGGGGATCGAGGCTCAGGGGTCCGGACCCGCCGCTGAGCCGGTACGTGCGGTTACTTTGAAAATCGATCTCCCAGAGACTGACGCCCGCGCCCCACGCCTCGGCGATCATTCGCGCTTCCTGGCGGGAGGGATCGTCCGGCGCGACTGCCGAGTTCTCGGGCATCGCGGCGGAAGCCTGCAATGTCATGGCAGACGCCTCCGGCGCGATGGCCGGCTCCTCCGCAGCGACGGCGCGCGGCGAGGCGCTCATGGGACGGCGCCAGCGGCGTTTTTATGTAGATATGTCAAGTGCATGCGGCGGCTCCCTGCTCCCCTGCTCTTCCGCAAGTGGCGACAGGATGCGCGCTCTTGCGGCTGCCGGCTACTCCCAATTGCCGACGTGTTGCCATGGCAACGGGCCTGCGGCTGCGCCTACCGGTTCCACCGTGCAGCTGCAGCGCGACAGCGGATGTAATGATCCTGTAATGCTTGTCGGTTCAAACCGACGTATTTTCTTGGAACTTCGAGGTCTTACGTGCGTCACCAGAATCAGGAGCATCCATAAAAGGGGATGTCGCGTGAAGGGCAAAGCAGCATTGCAGGCCTTGCGGAGGGCCCCTATTGCGGAGGTCGGGCTCGTGGTGTCGCGATGGACCGCCGCGAGGGCCGGGGCGATCGCATCGCTGTGGCCCACCACCGAGCCACGGCTCATCCGCTACGTCGAGGAGATGATGAACGCCCAGTCTCACTCCTCGGTAGCCAAGGGCCGTGGCGTGTAGGCCGCGCCACGCTTATGGACCGCGCCACGCTCATGGTGGACCGCGCTACGCTTAGGGGCTGCGCCGCTTATAGCTAGGCTACGCCGCGCTTAAGCACGCCGCGCCGATCACCATTTCACGACGGGCGGCAGGCTCATCAGGTACGCATCGGGGTCCGCGTCCGTGGCAAAGCCGAACTTCGTTCCGCGATCGTAGACGAGGTTGAACTCCACGTAGCGGCCCCGCTTGAACAGCTGGCGATCTTTCGCCGCCTCGTCGAAGGGAGTACTCGCGCGGCGCTCGACGATTCGAGGATAGACGGACAAGAACGCGGCGCCCACGCGCTGCACGAACGCAAAGTCGGCCTCGACATCCCCGCTCGCCAGATCGTCGAAGAAGACTCCTCCCACGCCGCGCGGCTCGTGGCGGTGGGGCAGGTAGAAATACCGATCGCACCATTCTTTGAACTCGCGATACGCGCCTGGCCGGTAGGCTTCGCACGCCTGCTCGAGCGCGTGGTGAAACTCCGCGGTGTCCTCGTCGAACGGAAACGTCGGAGTGAGATCCGAGCCGCCACCGAACCAGCTTCGGCTCGTGCACAGGAAGCGCAGATTCATGTGGACGGTGGGAACGTACGGGTTCGCCATGTGGGCGACCAGGGAGATCCCCGTCGCGACGAAGCGGCCCTCGGACTCCTCGGCGCCGGGAATCTGCGACCGCGACGGCGGCGCGAACGAGCCCCACACGTGGCTCACATTGACGCCGACCTTCTCAAACACGGCACCGCGCATCAGACGGCTCTCTCCTCCGCCTTGCAACCGGTGACCGGCCGGCTTGCTCCAGGACCGTGCCTCGAATCGCGCGGAGCTCTCGAAGGCCTCGAACGCCGCACAGATCTCGGCCTGCAGCTTGCGGAAGTAGGCTGCGGCCGTCGGTGCGAATTGCTCTGCGGCGGGGGCGAGCGACATGAGCGTCACACTCCTTGCGGACGCGCCGTCCGCTCGTGTACGTAGTCGATCATGCGTGCGACCGCATCGGGATCGGTGTCCGGCCAGATGCCATGGCCGAGGTTGAAGATGTGGCCCGGCATTGGACCCGCCTCGTCGAGCACGACATCGATGTGGTGCCTCAACTCGTCGGACTTCGCGAAGAGCGCGGCCGGATCGAGATTGCCCTGCACCGCCTTGTCCGGCCCGAGCACTCGCCGCGCGGCGCCGAGAGGCGACCGCCAATCGATGCCCACCACGTCCACATCGAGCTCGCTCACCGCCTCGAGCAGTGCGGAGCCCTGATTGACGTAGTAGATGAGCGGCACATCGAGCGAACGAAGCGCGCCGAGAACTCGCCTGGCGCCGCGCCGCGCGAAGCGGCGGTACTCGCGGCCTCCGAGCAGCCCCGCCCACGACTCGAACAGCATCAGCGCCTGCGCTCCCGCCGCGGCCTGAGCGGCGAGATACGCAATCATTGCATCGGCGAGCCGGTCGAGCAGGTGCTCGGCCGTCTCGGGCTCGGCGTAGAGGAACGCGCGAGCCGCCGCGAACTCCTTCGAGGGACGGCCGCAGACGAGGTAGCACAGCAACGTGAACGGAGCGCCCGCAAAGCCGATGAGCGGCACGCCGCGCGGCGCTTGCGCGCGAACCAGCCGGATGGCATCGAGCACGAACGGCACGTCCCGCTGCGGGGCGAGCTGCGGCAAGGCCTCGACCTGGGCGGCCGTGCGGATCGGCTCGCGCACGACCGGGCCGGGGTCGAATTCCAGACCGACGCCCATGCCCTGCAGAGGCGTCATGATGTCGCTGAACAGGATCGCGGCATCGAGAGGATAGCGGCGCAGGGGCTGCAGCGTCGCTTCCGCGGCGAACTCGGCGCTGCGCGTGAGCGTGACGAAGTCGACCTTCGCCCGCAGCTCGCGATACTCCGGGAGATAGCGCCCTGCCTGCCGCATGATCCAGACAGGCGTGTAAGGCACCGGCCGGCGCCGGCAGGCCTCGAGGAATACGGCTCCGCCGCCCGAGCGTCCGGCTGTGCGCCCGGGAGACTCGCGCTCGGGAGACTCGCGCCCACGAGACTCGCGCCCGGTCCCGCCCTCGGGGCCCTCCGGGCTCAATTCGACAGCCATTGGCAGAGGTCCGGGGCGAAATAGCTGATGACTAGATCCGCGCCCGCGCGGCGGATGCCGGTCAGCGTCTCGAGCGCGGCGGCACGCTCGTCGATCCAGCCGCGCTCGCTCGCCGCCTTGATGAGGCTGTACTCGCCGGAGACCTGATACGCGACCACCGGCACATCGACCCGATCGCGTACGCGCCGGATTACATCGAGATACGGTCCCGCGGGCTTCACCATCACCATGTCCGCGCCCTCCTCCACGTCGAGCTGCACCTCGCGCAAGGCCTCGCGGGCGTTCGCGGGATCCATCTGATACGAGCGGCG
>JASHTA010000510.1 GCA_030040795.1 Gammaproteobacteria bacterium
GGCTTGAAGGCAGGAACAAGCATCAACCACCCTTGTGGCAGCAGGTCGGAGCGCGGCGGAGTGTACCAAGTCGTTGAGGAAGTGAGAAGCACGCGCCGCTCAGAACACTTCGGCACCCCACTCCGGCTTTGATGATCGCCGTGCACGCCGCCTCACTTTTGCTGCACCGTGACTCCCCCAAACCATTTTGGCGCAACCATGAAGGTCGCAAAGAACGGGACGAGGCCGAGAACACTCCCGAACGGCTGGTGGCCGCGGTAGCTTGACGGCACCTACCAAATAACCCGGCGCGAATGCGGGCCGCCTGGCAGGGCACGGTTGACGTTTGCGACAGGGTCCGCTGTGAGAGGAATTCGCGCGAACTCTCGGCAGCGCCTACGGCTGAGTGGCCTGGGTCTCCGCGTTCAGGCGATCGACGGCTGCGCGCGGCAGCTCATCGAGGTCATTGTGCCCCTGCGCGAGATAGGCGTCCAGCTTCTGGCGCATGCGCGCGGTCCAATAGCGCTTGATGTGGGTTGCGATCCCTGCAATCGCTTCCTCCCGCGGTTGGATACGGAAGTAGTTGCCGATGTCGTTCGCCATGGTGACCAGGCGCTCACCGCTCTCCTGACTGTGCGACGCTTCTGTCATCGGCTCGCGCCTACTTTGCGAATACGTCCGCCTGCTTCAAGAGAGCCTCCTGCAGGTTGCGGAACGTCCTGAAGCGTTTCTGCCACTCGGAGGGCTGGGTCACCCGGGTGACCTCGACCGCCGTGACTTTGTACTCGGGACAGTTCGTGGCCCAGTCGGAGTTTTCCGTCGTGATGACATTGGCGCCCGAATCCGGGAAGTGGAACGTCGTGTACACGACTCCGGGCTGGACACGATCGGTGACCCGGGCGCGCATGACGGTCTCGCCCGCACGGCTTGCGATGCCGACCCAGTCGCCTTCGACGACTCCACGCTCTTCCGCATCGTGCGGATGGATCTCGAGCCGGTCTTCCTCATGCCAGCGAACATTCTCCGTGCGCCGCGTCTGTGCACCGACGTTGTACTGGCTCAGGATTCGGCCCGTCGTGAGGAGCAGCGGGTACTTCGCGTTGACCTTTTCCCTGGTGGGAATGTACTCGGTGCGCAGGAATTTACCCTTGCCGCGCACGAACGTGCCGACGTGCATGGTCGGAGTGCCTTCCGGGTGCTCGGGATTGCAGGGCCACTGCACGCTGCCCAGCCGCTCGATCAGCTCGAAGCTCAGGTTCGTGAAGGTCGGCGTGAGCCTCGCGATCTCGTCCATGATCTGCGAGGGATGGGTATAGCTCATGGGATAGCCCATGGCGTTCGAGAGCAGCTGAGTGATCTCCCAGTCCGCGTAACCCGACTTGGGCTTCATCACCCGCCGCACGCGCGAGCAGCGCCGTTCGGCGTTGATGAAAGTGCCGTCTTTCTCGAGGAAAGTAGAGCCGGGCAGAAAGACATGCGCAAACTTGGCGGTCTCGTTGAGGAAGAGGTCCTGAACAACGATGCATTCCATGGACGTGAGCGCGGCCGTGACGTGCTGCGTGTTCGGGTCGGATTGCCCGATGTCCTCGCCCTCGATGTAGAGGCCCTTGAACTCCCCATCGAGCGCCGCTTCGAACATGTTCGTGATACGCAGGCCGGGGTCGGCACGGAGCGTGACGCCCCAGTCCGCCTCGAACGAATGGCGCACGGCGTCGTCCGCGACGTGCCGATAGCCGGTGAACTCGTGCGGGAAGGAGCCCATGTCGCAGGAGCCCTGGACGTTGTTCTGGCCCCGCAGCGGGTTGACGCCGACCCCTTCGCGTCCGAGGTTCCCGGTCGCCATTGCGAGGTTCGCGATGCCCATGACCATGGTCGAGCCCTGGCTATGCTCGGTGACCCCCAGGCCGTAATAGATGGCACCGTTACCGGCGGTGGCATAGAGCCGAGCGGCGCCGCGCACCGCGGCAGCAGGCACGCCGGTCACACTCTCCATGGCCTCGGGCGAGTACTGGGGGTCGGCGACGAATGTCCGCCACTGCTCGAAGGAGTCCACCTCGCAGCGCTCGCGGACATAGTCCTCCTTGACGAGCCCTTCGGTCACGACGACGTGCGCGATGGAATTGATGAGCGCGACGTTGGTACCGGGAACCAGGGCGAGGTGGTAATCCGCCTGCACGTGCGGCGTGCGGACGAGGTCGATGCGGCGTGGGTCGGCCACAATGAGGCGCGCGCCTTGGCGCAGCCGCCGCTTCATCTGGGAACCGAACACCGGGTGGCCGTCGGTCGGGTTGGCGCCGATGACGAAGATCACATCGGCCTTCATCACCGAGTCGAAATTCTGCGTGCCCGCGGACTCGCCGATGGTGTTCTTCAGACCGTAACCGGTCGGGGAATGGCAGACGCGAGCGCAGGTGTCGACGTTGTTGTTGCCGAACCCGGCGCGTACCAGCTTCTGCACGAGATAGGTCTCCTCGTTCGTGCAGCGCGATGAGGTAATGCCGCCGATCGAGTCGCGTCCGTACTTCGCCTGGATGCGCTTCAGCTCGCTCGCGGCGTAGCCGATCGCTTCCTCCCAGGTCACTTCGCGCCACGGGTCGGTGATCTTCGCGCGGATCATGGGCTTGACGATCCGGTCGGGGTGAGTCGCATAGCCGATCGCAAAGCGCCCCTTGACGCAGGAATGGCCGTGATTGGCATGGCCGTCCTTGTTCGGGACCATGCGTACGATCTCCTCACCTTTCATTTCGGCCCGGAACGAGCAGCCGACGCCGCAGTAGGCGCAGGTGGTCACGACGCTGTGCTCCGCCTGGCCCTTTTCTATCACGCTGTTCTCGGTCAAGGTCGCCGTTGGACAGGCCTGTACACAGGCTCCGCACGAGACGCATTCCGAGTCCATGAAGGGATTGTCCTGGCTCGCCGATACCTTGGAGTCGAAGCCCCGGGACTGGATGGTGAGCGCGAACGTCCCCTGCTGCTCTTCACAAGCCCGCACGCAGCGCGAGCAGACGATGCATTTGCTCGGGTCGAAGGTGAAGTACGGGTTGCTCGTGTCCTTATTTGCTTTGAGATGATTGGCGCCTTCATACCCGTAACGAACGTCGCGTAGTCCGACGACGCCCGCCATGTCCTGGAGCTCGCAGTGCCCATTGGCAGGGCAGGTGAGGCAATCGAGCGGGTGATCCGAGATGTAGAGCTCCATCACGCCGCGACGCACGTCCGCGATTTGCCTGTTCTGCGTGGTGACCTTCATGCCCTCCGCGACGGGCGTGGTGCAGGAGGCTGGAAGGCCCTTCACGCCCTCGATTTGCACCAGGCACAGACGGCAGGAGCCGAAGGCGTCCAGCTGATCGGTGGCACAGAGCTTGGGAACCGATATACCGGCCAGGGCAGCCGCCCGCATGACGGAGGTGCCGGCCGGGACCGTCACTTCGCGATCGTCAATGGTCAGCCTAACCGTCTTGGCGGCCTGTATGGCCGGTGTCCCTAGATCTCGTTCCGCAATGGACTGCATGAGGGTGCTCTCGAGCTGTTCAGCCCACGGCCTTGACGGCCGCGGGTTTGGCGAAATCCTGATGGAAATGGTTCAGCGCTGAGATCACGGGATAGGGCGTCAGCCCGCCGAGCGCGCACAGCGAGCCGTAGGTCATGGTGTTGCAGAGGTCGCGCAGCAGCGCCTCCTGCCTGTCCGGATCCCGGCCGGCAATCAGTCGATCGATGACCTCGACTCCGCGCGTCGAGCCGATGCGGCACGGCGTGCACTTGCCGCAAGACTCGATCGCACAGAATTCCATCGCGTACCGCGCCTGCGCTGCCATGTCGACCGTATCGTCGAAGACCACGATGCCGCCGTGACCGAGCATGGCGCCGATCTTCGCGAATTCCTCGTAGTCGATCGGCGTGTCGAACTGCGATTCGGGGAGGTAGGCGCCCAAGGGTCCGCCGACCTGCACTGCCCGGATCGGACGACCGCTGAGCGAGCCGCCACCGTAGTCGTAGAGGAGCTCTCGGAGGGTAATCCCGAACGCCTTCTCGATGAGGCCGCCGCGCTTGATGTTGCCGGTGAGCTGTATCGGGAGCGTTCCGCGTGAGCGGCCGAGCCCGTAGTTGCGGTAATACTCGGCGCCCCGGTCGAGAATGATCGGTACCGAGGCGAGTGTGATCACATTGTTGACGACGGTCGGCTTTGCGAACAGCCCCGCAACCGCAGGCAGCGGTGGCTTGTAGCGAATCTGGCCGCGTTTGCCCTCGAGAGATTCGAGGAGCGAGGTCTCTTCTCCGCAGATGTACGCACCGGCGCCGAGGCGAACCTCGAGTGAGAACGCCTTGCCGCTGCCGAGAATGTTCTCGCCGAGGTACCCGGCTTCCGTGGCCGCCGCGATCGCGGCGTCGAGGGCGATCTTAGCCTGCGGGTACTCCCAGCGCAGGTAGATGAACCCCCGCGTCGCGCCGGCCGCAAGGCCCGCGATCGTCATGCCCTCGATGAGCACGAAGGGGTCGCCCTCCATGATCATGCGGTCGGAGTAGGTGCCCGAGTCGCCTTCGTCCGCATTGCAGACGACGTACTTCTGCTCCGCCGGCGTGGCGAGCACCGTCTTCCACTTGATCCCGGCCGGGAACGCCGCGCCGCCACGGCCGCGCAGCCCGGACGCCGTGACCTTCGCGACGATGGCCGCCGGCTCGAGGGCTAGTGCGGCGTTGAGTCCGCGGTAGCCTTCATGGTCGAGGTAGTCCTGAAGGCTTCGCGGGTCGGTGAGGCCGACACGGGCAAAGGTGAGCCGCTCCTGGCTCTTGAAGTAAGGGATGGCCTCCGTGAATCCCAGATAGAGCGCATGCGGCTCACCTCGCATCAGGCCGGCATCGAAGAGCCCCGGCACCTGATCGGGCGTGACGGGACCGTAGGCCACCCGTCCAGCATCGGTCGCGACCTCGACCAATGGCTCCAGCCAGAGCAATCCACGCGAGCCGTTACGTACCAGCTCGATCGTGATGCCGCGCTTCGCGGCTTCCCTCGACAGTGCGTTTGCCACCTCGTTCGCGCCCACCGCCTGGGCGGATGCGTCGCGCGAGACAAAGATCCGGGTGCCGCTCATGAGCGGGACCTCGCCTGCGCGATGAGCTCATCGAAGCGCTCCGGTGAGACTTTCCCCTGCAGCCGCTGATCGACCATGACGGAGGGACCGAGGGAGCAGTTCCCGAGGCAATAGACGGGCTCGAGACTCACGGCCCCGTCGGAAGTCGTTTGGTGGAAATCGATGCCGAGGCTCTTCTTGGCGTGAGCCTCCAGCGCGACGGCCCCCACGGACTGGCAGGCCTCCGCGCGGCAGATGTGGACGACGTGGCGGCCGGGAGGCTCCGCGCGGAAGTAGTGATAAAAGCTCAGTACGCCGTGCACTTCCGCCCGGGTCACATTCAACTCTGAGGCGATGAGCGGCACCGCGTCCTTCGGAACGTAGCCGAGGGCGGCCTGCACGCCGTGAAGAATCGGCAGAAGAGGGCCCGCGGCGGCCTTCAGGCGAGCGCAGACGGCGAGCACCGTGTCGCGCTCCGTCTTCGTGAGCGAGCAGGCCGGCTCGGTCTTGATGGGAATGCCGCGCAGGGCCGATTTTCGGCTCATCGACATGAATATGAATTACAGTACATATATAATTACCGCGCCATCCCGAATTTCCATTAAGCGTAAACGCGTGACAGTCTCAAGGATATAGCATTAAAACTGCGAAATCCCGCCGGATGAAATATGAAACGAGCTGCCTGTTGGTGGGTATAGATATGCATTCAATATCATATAAAGACGGCGCCGCCTGCCATGCGCGTTGAAATCGAGCCGGTGTGGCGATTTCGCCGAGAGGACGACGACCGCTCCATTCTCGTGATGCTCGACCTGCTCCTCGAGCTGCGTGCGAGCGGCAAGATCACTCGGGCGGCTGAGCGGGCCCACCTCTCGTATCGGCACTGCTGGAATCTATTGGAGAAGTGGGCTGAGTTCTTCGGCACGCCGCTCGTGGAGCGCGTTCGGGGACGCGGCACACGGCTCACCGTACTCGGAGAGAAGCTGGTGTGGGCGGGCCAGCGGCTCCAAGCGCGCCTGCGCCCGCAGCTCCAGAATCTGGCGCAGGAGCTCGAGACGGACCTCAACGAGGTTCTGCCTCAGCGAACGACGATCGTGCGCGTGCATGCGAGTCACGGGTTCGCCGTATCGAAGCTCAGCGAATTGCTGAGCCGCCGGACGGATATTCGGATCGATCTGCGCTACGTCACCAACCAAAGCTCGCTCGTCTCGCTCGCACACGGTGCGTGCGACCTCGCGGGTCTGCATCTGCCGCGGGGCGAGTTGCGCGCGGAAGCGATCGATGCCGCCCGGCCTTGGTTGAATTCCACCGAGCACCGGATCATCGGGCTCGTCACGCGCGAGATGGGGCTGATGGTCAAGCGCGGGAATCCGTTGAGGATTACATCGGTCGATCGGCTGCTCGCGCCCCAGGTGCGTTTCGTGAACCGGGATCCCGAATCGGGTACTCGTCGCCTCTTCGATCAGCTGCTACAGCAACAGACGCTGGATCCGACCCGCATCGACGGCTATGAGCGGGTCGAGTTTACGCACGCGGCGGTCGCCGCCTACGTCGCGAGCGGAATGGCCGATGCGAGCTTTGGGGTCGAAGCCGCTGCACGGCAATTCGATCTGGACTTCGTGCGGCTCGTGACCGAGGACTATTTCTTCGTCTGTCGCAGAGAAGCGCTCGACAACCCGGCCGTGATGCGCGTGCTCGAGGTGATGCGCAGCTCGGAGTTTCAAGAAGGGGTTGCAAAGCTTCCCGGCTACGCCGTAAAGGACGCGGGGAAGGTGAAAAGTGTCGGAGAGGCTCTTCGTTCGTGACTTTCCAGCTCTACGCGACCTCGAGCGCCGGCAGATTGAACGCATCGATCTCCTTCCAGTCTTCCCCGTGGGGATAGGCGACGGAAATCGCGCGAATCTTGGCGAAGTCGACGTCCTCTCCGGCGAAGGAAATCTTGCCCTCGGCCTTATAGGCCTCGATGGCCCGCAGCAACATGGTCTGGGCCCGCAGGATCACCAGGTCGCACCTTCCCAGATGCTGCTTGCTGCGGTCGACGATCGGTCCCATCGACTCCTGCACGACGAAGTCCTCGTAGGCATTGCCGCGTCCGACGATCCCGCTCCAGTGGCCCCGCTTCATCGCCTCGCGGTCCTGGTGCCACAGGTTGTCGCGATGACCCATGTCGGAATTGAAGAAGTCGGGGTCGCCCGAGTTGCGGCCGTAGAGATTCATCCAGTCGGCTTGCATCGGCCCATGAGCGTTGAAGCCGATATACCACTGAGCCGTCCACTCGTCATCGATCGGGATGGAGCAGCACGCGAGTCCCGGCCCGCCGGGGGTCGAGGGGATGAACGAGAAGAACGGAAGGGCGACCTCCCGGATGCGGGCGTAGCAGCGCCCGTTCGGCTGTTCGCGGAGCGCTCCTTCTCGGAACCCATAAGGCTTGGCGACGAACTCGAAAGAAGGCGCCGTGTTGTCGAGCATGTAGTCGGATTCGGCCTTGAAGACTTCGCGTCCCACCGGGCTGCCGAGATTGGACGAATGCAGGAAGCTCACGTGCGCCGAGTCGAGGAGGGCCTCGAGCCCTTGCAGCCAGTTGCAGTGAATGATTCCGCGGCGAGGCGACACGCGATCGTCCGGCAGGCTCGTGAACTCGAAAGCGGGGAACTTCGGCGGGTTCGCCTTGTTCCTGCCGAGATAGACCCAGATGAGTCCGCCCGCCTCGCGAGTCGGATGGCTCCGCACCGGAACACCGGCGGCGAAGCGTTCGCGTCCCGCACGCAGTTCCGTCGGCGCGTCGACGCACTTGCCGTCGACCGAGAACTTCCAGCCGTGGAAGATGCACCTCAAGCCGCCTGCCTCGTTCCTCGCCAGCGCGAGGCTGGCGCAGCGGTGTGGGCAAGCCTCCTGCATGAAGCCGACGCGGCCGTCGGTCGCGCGGAAGGCGACGAAGTTCTCTCCGAACAGCCGTACCCGCTCGGGCGCGCCATCGACCTCCAGCTTCGCCGAACGGCAGGCCGGCACCCAGTACTCGCGCAGATACTCGCCCATCGGCGTGTCCGGCCCGACGCGGGTCAGCAGCTCGTTTTGTTCGGGTTTGATCATGCTTGACGTCCTACATGAGCTCGGCGTCGTCGACGGCCGGGGAGCGGATGGACGGAAGTCGGCCGTTCACCCTGCCACGCCGCGCGGCGGCTCGATAGTGGAGCAAGCGGCGCTGCCGTGCAACAAGACGGGCGAGCGATCGTCAGATGTCATGGCCGACAGCTATGGCGAGGCGACAGCTCCGCCGCCGTTGGACATCGTGGTCTTGGTGACGGCCTGTTCCGCGGCACCGTTTCGATGGAAGCTCTCGAAGAACTGCTGGGTCTGCACGTGTTGTTCCTGCAGCTGGCGTTTCGTGAGACAGACCGGAGTCTTCTCGACGTGCGATCCCGTGGTCTCCAACCGACAGTAATAGTCCTGGCCATGAAGCACGACGTGCCACGGCTCCTGCTGGTTTTCCGGCTTTGAGCTGTGGATAGTGACCTGGTCTTGAGTTGACGCGAGGGCTCTCGCCGGGGGTATCGCCGGTGCCGCCCGCGGCGCAGCGAAGGTGATGCTCGGCTTGGAGATTGTCACCTGCGGTGCGGCCGACGTACTGTGGAGCGCAGCGGGCTTCGTCTGTGATGGAGCTTGTCCAAGACACACGGCAAACGCCGAAGCACCGGTGAGAATGACGAAACTCGTGACCTTTCTCATAGCGCCCCCACTCCGTGACTCCGGTCGCGCACGATCTTCGAGACACGCTGGACGATCGGGCCATGCACTCGGCTGTTACACCATACGCGTGCGCCGCTCGCCGTTCCATCCCTCGGCTGGATGCGTCCTCCCATACGCCCTGGGGTTGACCAAGGTCGCCGCCATCTCGGTGAGCTTCGCGTCGAGCTGCTTGTCCCGGCCGGCATATTGCGCGAGTTGCGCCGCTTCCTCGGTACGCCCGAGCTGCGAGGCGTAGGCCGCAACCGTCCCGTAGCCGGCGATCTTGAAATGAAGCGCGCGTTGAAGGGAGGAGAGGAGAGCGGCATCGCGCAGATTTGGGAGGGGAACGTGAGCGACCTTCCGGGTCTCGAGCAGAAGAGCACGCATCGCCTGATCCGTGTGCTCCCGTGCACGCAAGCCCCGATCACGCAGGACACGGGCCAAGTCCGCGCACCGCGAGCCCACTTCGGTCGCATAGCCGCCCAACTGTCGTGCGAGTGTCGCATCCTGCAACTTTGCCGAAAGATCCGCGAGCAAGCTGCATAGCTGCGTCTCGGCGCTATGGAGCTCTTGCAGCTCGGCAAGGTACAGGCGCTCGAGCGTGTCGATTCCCGCGCTTCGCCTCGCTGAGAGCTGCGCCCGCGCTCGGCTCCACCGATCGTTAAGGCGCTCGCCGAGGAACGAGCGGCGCTGAAGCACGCTCTTGACCACGCAGAAAGACGAGGCGCCGCGGGCCACGAAGAAGAGTCCCGCTCCGGCGGCGGCAAGTCGCGCAACGGGCGCACGCCGGCCGAGCGAGGCCCGGATCAGGGCGACGCCCGTGAGGACGGAGATCCAGCGTTCCAGTGGGCCGACATTGCGGGTCTGTCGCATCATCACGCGGACGCAGCATGAATCGGCCCTGGTGAGGCGTAGCGTGAACTGAAGCTATACCATATAGAATGTCACGCTCGAGCGCGGATAAGACATAATCCGCCTAAATAACGGTCGGCTCCGTACGGGAGGGGGGAAGTCCCGGCGGCGTCGACGCGCACCATAACGCCGCGACAACGCATCACGGCCGCAGGATGTGATGAGACGAGGACGATGTCTTCGACAAACGGCCGTACCGCCGGACCTCGCTCCCCCGATGCGCCGAGAGTTTCGCTTCACATCCTGGCGGGCGGTGGTGAGATGGGGGAGCGGACCCGGGCATTGGATTGGGCGACGACTCCGGTCGGCCCATTCGAGGAGTGGCCGTCGAGTCTCAAATCGGCGGTGAGCATTTGCCTCGGGTCCCGCCATCCAATGGTCGTTTGGTGGGGCCGGTCCACCTACACCCAGTTCTATAACGACGCGTACATCTCGTTCTTGGGACCGAAGCATCCGGGCAGCCTCGGCCGCTCCGGCCGAGAGTGCTGGAATGAGATCTGGCCCGTGATCGGGCCGATGATCGAGGGCGTATGCGAGACGGGCGAGGCGACGTGGTCTGAGGACTTGCTGCTCGTGCTCGATCGTCACCTGCCCAGGGAGGAAGCTTATTTCACCTTCTCCTACAGCGCGATCCGCGAGGATGACGGCACCGTCGGTGGGATTTTCTGTGCCTGCACCGAGACGACGGCCCGTGTCCTCGGCGAGCGCCGGCTGAAAACGCTGCGCGACCTCAACCGAGTCGTCGCCGAGGCGACGACAGCCGAGGCGGCCTGCGAGGTTGCCGTGCGGATACTCGATGAGAATCGAGGGGATATTCCCTATGCGTTGATCTATCTCCTCGACGGAAGCGCGGGGCGGGCTTCCCTGGCCGCGATGACGGGTCTCGGAGCGGGGTGCGCGGCGGCTCCGATCGAGATCGATTTGAAGGACGCTTCGGAGCCCTCTTCGGCGTGGCCGCTCGCGGAAGCGCTGCGTGCCGGCGCCGTTCAGCATGTCCCCGATGCCGCCTCGAAATTCGCCTGCCTGTCGGGTGGGCTGTGGCCGGAGCCCTCGAGGGCCGCTCTGATCGTGCCGATTCCGGGCTCGGATCAAACGAGACCGACGGGCTTTCTCATCTCGGGGCTGAGCCCACGCCGCGTGCTCGATGAGGATTACCGGGGTTTTCTCGAGCTCGTTGCCGGCCACCTGGGCACTTCAATCGCCAATGCGCGCGCGCACGAGGGCGAACGGCGCCGCGCGGAGGCTCTTGCCGAGATCGACCGGGCGAAGACGGCCTTCTTCTCGAATGTCAGCCACGAGTTCCGTACCCCACTCACCCTCCTGCTCGGTCCGGTCGTCGAGGCGGCCACGCATCCGTCCGTGCCGGAGTCCGTGCGCGCGCAGCTCGAGATCGCGCACCGTAATGCTCAGCGGCTCTTGAAGCTCGTCAACAGCCTGCTCGACTTCTCGCGCATCGAGGCCGGCCGTGTCCGGGCTTCCTACGAGCCGACGGATCTCGCAGCGCTTACGAGGGATCTGGCCGGTAATTTTCGCTCCGCGATGGAGCGTGCCGGACTCGCCTTCACCGTGGAATGCGTCGATCTCGGCGAGCCTGCGTACGTCGATCGGGACATGTGGGAGAAGATCGTTTTGAATCTCCTCTCAAACGCGTTCAAGTTCACCCTCCGGGGCGCCGTGACCGTTCGGCTGCGGCGTGAGGGTTGCGATGCGGCGCTCGAGGTCTCGGACACCGGAGCCGGAATCCCGGTAGATGAGCTGGCGCGGCTTTTCGAGCGATTCCATCGGGTCGAGGGCACGGCCGGGCGCACTCAGGAGGGGACCGGCATCGGACTTGCGCTCGTCAACGAGCTGGTCAAGCTGCACGGTGGCACGGCCCACGTATCGAGCGAGCTCGGCCGCGGTACGAGTTTCCGCGTGCGGGTGCCCCTCGGGACGGGGCACCTGCCGGCTGAGCATCTTCACGCGCCGCGCTCGCTCACGTCCACCGCCAGCGGCGCTCACACCTTCGTTCAAGAAGCCTTGCGCTGGATCCCGGCGAGCGCCGACGACTTCTCAAGAGGCATACTCGGCGTCATCGAGAGTCCGTCGGCCGGCGCGGACCGAGCGTTCGCGCAAGTGGCCGGCGCGCGTGTCTTGCTCGCGGACGACAACGCGGACATGCGCGACTACGTGCGCGGTTTGCTTTTGCCGACCTACCGCATCGAGGCGGTGGCGGATGGAGTGCAGGCGCTCGATGCCGCACGCCGAGAGCGGCCGGACCTCATTGTCTCGGATATCATGATGCCGCGGCTCGATGGCCTCGCGCTCTTGCGGGCGCTGCGGAACGATCCGGCACTGCGTGAGATTCCCGTAATCCTCCTCTCTGCGCGCGCCGGCGAGGAGGAGCGCGTCGCGGGACTCGATACCGGAGCGGACGACTACCTGATCAAGCCGTTTTCCGCCCGTGAGCTCCTGGCCCGTGTCGAGGCGCGGCTCGAACTGACCAGAATGCGCCGTGAGCACGAGGAGCGGCTGCAGCTCGCCCTTTCGAGCATCCAGGACCAGTTCTACATGCTCGATCGCGAATGGCGGTACACCTTGATCAACCCGCGAGTGGCGGAGGTCACCGGACGGGGCGCCGAGGAGCTCCTGGGCCGCTCCATCTTCGAGTGTTTCCCGGATCTGGCGGGGACTCGCTACGAAGCCGAGCTCGCGGCTGCAGTCAGAGAGCGAGAGCCGCGCCGCTTCGAGCTGGAATATCGGCACTGGAGCCGATGGTTCGAGAACGTCATCTACCCGGCCGCGGATGGAGCGGCGATACTCGTCATCGATATCACGGCGCGGAAGCGAGCGGAAGAGCGTCTGCGCGAAAGCGAAGAAGCGCTTCGCAATGCGAATCGGCACAAGGATGAGTTCCTCGCGCTTCTCGGCCACGAGCTTCGCAATCCTCTGGCGCCGATCAGCATGGCGAGCGAAGTCCTGTCGCGCATGCTGGCGAACGACGTACTGTCCGGGTCCGCAGTCGAGACCATCAAGCGCCAAACGGCGCAGCTGACTCGGCTCGTCGACGATTTGCTTGATGTCGGACGTATGACTCAGGGCCGAGTCGAGCTCAAGCGCGAGCCGGTCGAGCTTGCCAAAGTGATTGCCCAGGCGGTCGAGACCGTCGAGCCGCACCTGCGCCACAAGCAGCACCGATTCACGAACTCCAGGAGCTCCGAGGCCCTGTATGTGAACGGCGATCGTACGCGCCTCGTGCAATGCGTGGTCAACGTTCTCGCGAACGCGGTCAAGTACACCGACCCGGGCGGTGCGATTCATCTGTGCACCCGTGGGGAGGATTCGAGCGCGATCATCGAAGTCATCGACACGGGTGCGGGGATCTCTCCCGAGCTGCTCCCCCGCATTTTCGACCTTTACGTACAGAGCGATCGCACGCTCGATCGAGCTCAAGGGGGCCTTGGCATCGGGCTGTCGATCGTCAAGCGGCTGATCGAGCTGCATGAGGGCGAAGTGACTGCGCGCAGTGAAGGGCTCGGCTGCGGCTCGACGTTTCAGATCCGGCTGCCGCGGATTGCGGAGCCGGCAGCAGGCCTTGGGGAAGAAGGGTATACGGCCATGCCTCGGCGCGTGCTCGTCGTGGACGACAATGCGGATGCCGCGAACACTCTCGCGTTGTTGTTGAGCTTGGGCGGCCACGAGACCTTGGTGGCGCTCAGCGGCGCGGAAGCCCTCGAGCGCGTTCTCGCCTTTCGGCCCGACGTGGCGCTGCTCGACATCGGAATTCCGCAGATGAACGGCTACGACCTCGCCCGGCGGTTTCGCGCCATGCGGGAACTGCAGAGTGTCCGGCTCGTGGCTCTCACGGGCTATGGCCAGCTCGAAGACCGCGAGCGTGCGCTTGCCGCAGGCTTCGACGACCATCTCATCAAGCCGGTGAACCTCTCGGCCCTCCAGCGCGCGCTCGCCGGCATTCCCGGCCACGAGGGGGTCCGCGGGACTTGAGCGAGGCCCGAATGAGGCACGAATGCTGCTGTCGAGCTGTGCGGGTAGCGGCATGAGCAATCCTGGACTCTCGACTTACCGGGCCAAGCGCAACTTCGTGCGCACCCGCGAGCCAACGGGGAAGCGAAAGGTCCCCGCCGCGGCCGAGCGCCGTTTCGTGATTCAGAAACATGCTGCGCGGCGCTTGCACTACGATCTGCGCCTCGAGCTCGACGGAGTGTTCAAATCCTGGGCCGTCACGAAAGGCCCTTCGCTCGATCCGCGTCAGAGGCGATTGGCGGTTGAGGTAGAGGACCATCCGCTCGACTACGGCGACTTTGAAGGTACAATCCCCGCTGGCGAGTACGGGGCCGGTACGGTACAGCTCTGGGATCATGGGTACTGGCACCCGGAGTCCGGCACGGACCCGAAGCGGCAGCTCCGCGAGGGTCACCTCAAGTTCGAGCTGGAAGGCGAGAGGCTCGCCGGCAAGTGGGTGCTCGTTCGCATGAAGCACGATCGCGCACAGGACAAGCGAACCCACTGGCTCCTGATCAAACACCGCGACGCATTCGCTCGAGCCGCAGACGGCGACGCGGTACTGGATGAGGATCGTTCCGTGCCTCAGTTCATCGCGCCGCAGCTGGCGCAGCTCGTGACGCGGCCACCGAGCGGCGCGGGTTGGGGGCACGAGATCAAATTCGACGGCTACCGCATGCAGTTGCGCGTGGCCGAGGGTGCTCCGACGCTGCGCACTCGCAAGGGGCTCGACTGGAGCGAGCGTTTTCCGGCAATCCTCGCCGCCGCAAGCTCTTTTCACGATGTCATTCTCGACGGCGAGGTCGTCGCGCTCGATGAGCACGGTATCTCGAGTTTTGCCGCACTGCAGACGGCACTGTCAAACTGTGACGATGCGGCGCTCATCTACTATGTCTTTGATCTGTTATATGAGGGCGGCGTCGACCTGCGTCCGCTGCCGCTCAGGGAGCGTAAGGAGCGGCTCCGCGCCTTGTTGGATAAGACCCGGCCCGGCAAGGCGATTCGCTACGTCGAGCACTTCGAGACCGCAGGCGATGCGGTGCTCAAGTCCGCCTGCCGCATGTCCCTCGAGGGCATCGTCTCCAAGTGGCTCGCCGCGCCGTATAAGGCCGGCCGAGACCGGACCTGGTGCAAGTCCAAATGTCGGGCCGGACAGGAGGTCACCATCGGGGGGTGGACTTCCGACCGGAATCAATTGCGGGCGTTGCTCGTCGGCGTGTACCGCGAAGGCGGGTTGCGATACGCCGGACGCGTGGGGACCGGATTCGGCCGCGAGGCTGTGAAGCTCTTGCTGCCGCGCCTGCGTGCCTTGAGCGCCAAACGCAGTCCTTTTGAGGGAAGCGGCGCGCCGCGGCCTGCTGCCGACATTCATTGGGTCAAACCGCGGCTCGTGGCCGAGATCGAGTTTGCCGGCTGGACAGGCGACGGAAATGTGCGTCAGGGCGCGTTCAAGGGACTCCGCGAGGACAAGCCGCCGGAGGAGACTACGAAGGAGCAGGCTGCCGTGGTTGCGAACGGAAAGCCGGCCGCGGCCGGTGAAATCATTGTCGCGGGTGTGCCGATCTCCAGGCCCGACAAGGTCCTTTGGCCGGACGGCGGCGGCGGTGAGCCTGTCGCGAAGCTCGAATACGCGCGCTACTGTGAGGCCGTCGGATCGTGGATGCTGCCTCACATTGCAGGGCGGCCGTGCGCGATCGTGCGCGCTCCCGATGGCATCGAGGGCCCGCACTTCTTCCAGCGCCATGCGATGAGCGGCATGTCGAATCTGCTGAATCTCATCAAGATCACGGGCGACCGGAAGCCCTATCTGCGGATCGACCGTCCCGAGGGGCTGGTCGCGGTGGCGCAAATTGCGGGACTCGAGCTGCATCCGACGAATTGCCGGCCCGATGAGCCGCAGGTTCCCGGACGTCTGGTGTTCGACCTCGATCCGTCACCCGAGGTGTCCTTCGAGCGGATCATGGAGGCCGCACAAGACGTGCGGGAGCGCCTCGAGGCGCTCGGGCTCGTGGCTTTCTGCAAGACCACGGGAGGCAAGGGGCTGCACGTGGTCACGCCGCTCGCGCCGCCGCGCAAAGGCACGCGGCTCACGTGGCCGAAGGTCAAGGACTTCGCGAGAACGGTGTGCGCGCAGATGCAGTCGGATAGTCCGGGGCGTTACGTCTTGAACATGTCGAAGAGCGCACGCGCGGGGCACATCTTTCTCGATTACCTGCGCAATGACCTCACCGCAATGGCCGTCGCACCGCTGTCAACGCGTGCACGACCGGGCGCCACGGTGTCGATGCCTATTGAGTGGACGCAGCTGCGCTCTGGATTCACGCCCTCGGCCTACACGCTGAGAAGTGTCATGCACCGTGGGGTGAAGGGACTCTGGGCGGGATATCTCGAAGCCGAGCGTCCAGTCGAGGACGCGCTCCGTAAGCTGACAACGCCGCATCTCACGCGGCGGCAGCCGCGATCAACGTCAAGGCGGCGTCCGCGGCATCCGCTGATCTCAGCTTGATATCGGCTGGACGCCGCACCGCCGCGCCACCGTACCGCCGCACCGCCGCGCTGCCGGAACGCCGCACCGCCGGAACGCCGCTTGCTGCGTGAATTTGCGATGGATTCGAGCTGCAAGTTGAATTCTCGATCGGCGCTCCTGCGCTGCAGCTGGCATTGGCTTGCCCGCAGCACATGGCGCAAGCGTAAAGGCGGCTATGCCAGAAGGGCCGCGTGCCGGCTACGGGCGATTGCCCGTGTACTGGCCGGTGCTCCGGGAATCGCCAACACGTCCTGCAGCATGTTGCTCGGGACGGCCGCCTTCTCTTTCGTCCCATTCCCACCCTGACGCTCCGACGCACCACGCCAGCGGCCCGTCGCGGCTGCTGTTGCACAACCGTGCAATTGCGGCAGTCGACCGGCGGCTCTCATCCGGCGGCCGTGTATCTGGGAGCGTCTATGAAGCGTGATTGTCCCGAGCGGGTTCTTACAGAAGCGTTGAGCAGCGCGCATGCCGCCCCGAGCTCAGGCGAGCCACAGTCCGGCGCGCGAACGGTCTCGTTCGGCGTTCTGCTGATCACGCTCGCCGCGCTCGTCGTCGAGCTCATGCTGACGCGGGGCCTCGACGTGGTGCTCGCGCCGAACATCTCTTATTTTGTCGTGTCCGTCGCGGTCTTCGGCTTCGGGCTTGCGGGCCTCTACGCGACGCTGCGGCCGATCCGCGCGGCGGGTGACATGGGAAAAACGCTTGGCCGGAGCTGCATCGCCTTTGCGGCTGCGGCAGCCCTGGTGGTGCCCGTCGTCGATGTGCTGCCGCTCGACTTCAACGCGTTCGGCAGCAGGCCGTTCATCACGCTCGGTTCATTCTGTGCGCTCTACTTGGTGGTGATCGCGCCGTTCTTCTTCGTGGGATACGTTCTGATAGCGGTATTTTCGCGATACTCGGCGCGTATTCAGCGGCTCTACTTCTGGGATCTGGCAGGGGCAGGGATCGGCACGATCGCGGTGGTGCCTTTCATCGAGCGGATCGGACCGGGCGGTCTCATCCTGTGCGCGGCGGGGCTCGGCGTCGTTGCCGCCGCGTCGTTCACGCCGGCGCCGGGCACGCGCGTCGGCATGCTGGTCGCTGCGGCCGTGCTTTTCGCCGTGCCGGCGCATCGTGGGCAGCGCTACATCGACTTCGCGTATCACACGGACAAGCGCGGTATCGTGACAGCGACGCGCGAGCACCGAGACCGGCTCGTGCGCTGGGACCCGATCTCGAAGATCGACGTGATCGACGAGACACTCTCGCCGGAGACGCGCAGTCCCTACCATTTGATCGGCGACCGGCTGGCAATCCAATACGACGGCGGCAACCAGACCAGCTATTTCTACAAGTTCGATGGAGACATCGCAGGCCTGCGCCGCCACCTCGATCGTGACCTCTCGGACGTGAAGGCACACTTCTGGCAAATCGGCGTGCTGGCCGCGCATTACCTCAAGCGCGACTCGAACCCAAGTGTGCTGATCATCGGAAGCGCCGGCGGCCAAGAGACGAAGGCGGCACTGGTCTATGGAGCGGGATACATCGATGCGGTGGAGATGGTTCCCACGGTAGTGAGGCTCGGACGTACGCGCTACTCGTCGTATATCGGGAACATCTTCCACAACCCTCGCGTGCACGAGTATGCCGATGAAGGGCGCAGTTTCCTGCGCCACACCGGTCGCCGCTACGACATCATCCAGATTTACAGCAACTATACGAGCTCGAGCATCGCGGAGGGCAACGGGGCGATGGAGCCCGAATACCTGCAGACGGCCGATGCGTACGAGGAGTACTTCTCTCACCTCACCGCGGACGGCGTTCTGCAGGTCAATCACTATGCGTACCCACGCGTGATCACGACCGCCGCGCTCGCGTGGCGTCGAACGGGCCGTGTGGACTTCGCGCGTCATGTCGCCGTGTTTTTCTCGAGGAACGAGCTGACCCTTCCGACGATTCTGATCAAGATGCAACCCTGGACGGCGGCGGAGATCGCGTCGCTCGAGCGGTTCCTCGGCTCTGCGCAACTCCCTCGAAACGGGGCGCTCGTACTGGTCGAGAATCCTTTGAAGCCGGCCAAGCGGTTCCTCTCCGGAGCCTTCTATTCCGGGGCCTTCCCAGCCGCGCTTTCCGATCGCCTCGCGGTCGATTACAGCCCCAGAACGGATAACCACCCGTACATCGGAATGATGCGCAAGAGCCTTCGCCGGCTCGTACCGGGACGCGACGCGTTCGTCGATCCCGGTACGGCTTACGTGCTCAACAGCGAGATGCGGCATGGTATTCCGATGGAGCTGATCCACCTCGCGCTGACCGGGATCGTCTCCTTGATCTTCGTAGCGCTCTTCGTGCTTCTGCCGCTCAAGTTCTCGCGGGTCGGCGTGGAGGAGGGGGCGCGGGCCGCTCCGATGCTCGGCTACTTCTCCTGTCTCGGAGCGGCGTTCATTGTCATCGAGCTGGTGCTGATCCAGAAGTTCATGCAACTCATCGGCAGCCCGCTCTACACCTACTCGGCGGTCATCTTCACGCTGCTGCTCGGGGCTGGGGTCGGCAGCGCGCTCTCCGGTCGACTAAGACTGTCGCCCCATCGCGGATGGCCGGTGCCCTTCGTGTGCATCG
>JASHTA010000061.1 GCA_030040795.1 Gammaproteobacteria bacterium
ACACCGCGACACCGCCGAGAACCAGCAGCACCGTGAACGCCATCGCGACCGTCATGCCGCGGAAGAGCCGCTCGAGCGCGCGCTGCCCTGCGACGTGCCGCTCGGAAAGCCTGGCACCTGCCGTGGAGGCATCGACCGCCGCCGTGTCATTCATCGCGGCAGCCCGAACACGTCATCGCTCACTCCGGCCTTCCTCCACCACTCACGTCCACTCAGATTACCATCACTTCATGAGGTGGGCTCCCGGGGCTCGGGCCGGAGCCGCTCAGATTCCGAGCGTCTGCTTCCAGTAGGCCTCGATCGCCTCGACCGTGCTCGGCGGCAGAGGACCGAACGCGATCGACTTCGCCATCTCCTGGCCGTGCTGGAAGCCCCACAGGAAGAACTGCGTGACGGCCTCGTTGACGGACTTCGGCGCATCCGTGCGCAGGATCTGCCAGGTGCAGCCCGAGATCGGCCAGCTCTCCTCGCCCGGCTGATCGGTCAGAATGACGTAGAAGTCCTGCGCCTTGGTGAAATCGACGTTGGCCGCGGCCGCCTGGAAGCCTTGCAGGCTCGGACTCACCGTGCGTCCGGCACTGTTGATCATCCGGGCGTAAGACATGTGATTCTCGAGGATGTACGCGTACTCGACGTAGCCGATCGAGCCGCGGATGTGCTGCACGTACGAGGCGACGCCCTCGTTGCCCTTGCCGCCGAGGCCGGTCGGCCAGGCGATCGAGGTGTTTGCGCCGACCTGCGCCTTCCACTGCGGAGAGACCTTCGAGAGGTAGTCCGCGAAGGTGAAGGTGGTGCCGGAGCCATCGGCGCGATGGATCACGCTGATGCTCATGTTCGGCAGACGAACCCTCGGGTTCAGCCGGCGGATGGCGGGATCGTTCCACTTGGTAATCTTGCCCATGAAGATGTCGGCGATCAGCGGACCGCTCACGACGAGCTCACCCGGCCCCACGCCTGGAATGTTGTAGACCACGTCCTCACCGGCGATCGCGGTGGGGAACTGGATGAGATGGTGCGCGTGAAGGACGTCAGGTGTCAGCGGTTTGTCACTCGCGCCGAAGGCCACCGTTCCCGCCTCGATCTGCGCGATGCCGCCGCCCGAGCCGATCGATTGATAATTGACCTGAGTCCCCGCCTGCGTGGCGTAAGCGGCGGACCACTTGGCGACGAGCGGATAGACCCACGTGCTGCCGGCGCCGGTGATCTCCGTCGCGGCAAGCGCCTGCGCGCCCACGAGCGCGGCAAGAACGGCCACGGCGACTCGTGCTCGCGACGGTCTTCGACTGAACAGCTTCATGGGGCTCCTCCGTTTTTGGGGAATCTCGTTGTGTGGACGCGCTTCGCAGGCTAGGCTGTCGTACGGACGATGGCCAAGGGAGACTGTGACAATCTCATGACGAAGGCTCGCTCCACGGAGTGGACGCGGGCATTGCCGCGGTCGCCACCGCGGCGACACACAAGTGTCTCCCGCCAGGGTTTCAGTTCCATGACAGCCCGCCCGGTCTTGCCGTCGCCTGCGGCTCAACGTATAAACGCGGCGCCGGCCTACCCGCTTCGGGCGCCGGACGCGCAAAGTCAAGTGCCGACCGTTCGCCGCCGCCAATCCAGATGAACCTCGCCGTGTCCCGCGCTCTGGAGCTCACCCGCAACCTCATTGCACGCCCTTCCGTCACCCCCGCCGACGAGGGTTGCCAGCAGGTCATGATGGAGCAGCTCGCGGCGATCGGCTTTCGAATAGAGCGCCTGCGATACGGCAACGTCGAGAACTTCTGGGCTCGGCGCGGGACTGCCGAGCCCGTGCTGTGCTTCGCCGGCCACACGGATGTGGTGCCGACCGGGCCGCTCGAGGAATGGCGCACGCCTCCCTTCGAACCGACGCTGCGCGACGGCATGCTCTACGGACGAGGCGCCGCGGACATGAAGAGCGGACTCGCCGCCATGACCGCCGCGACGCAGGACTTCATCGCCACCCACCCGCGGCACCGAGGCACCATTGCCTTTCTCGTCACGAGCGATGAGGAAGGCCCCTCGGTGGATGGCACCAAGCGCGTCGTCGAGACGCTCATGAGCCGCGGCGAGCGGATCGACTGGTGCGTCGTCGGGGAGCCCTCGAGCGAAGTCGTGCTGGGCGATACCATCAAGATCGGCCGGCGCGGCTCGCTGAGCGGCAGGCTCACGGTCCACGGCGTGCAGGGCCACGTCGCCTATCCCCACCTCGCCGAGAACCCGGTCCACAGCTTCGCGCCGGCGCTCGCGGAGCTCGTGAGCCGCGTCTGGGACGAAGGCACCGAGCATTTCCAGCCGACGAGCTTCCAGATCTCGAATCTCAATGCCGGAACGGGCGCGCCCAACGTCATTCCCGGAGAGCTCAAGGCTCGACTCAATCTGCGCTACTCGCCGGTGCAGACGCTCGAGGGCCTCAAGGAAGCCGTCGAGGACACGCTCCGCAAGCACAAGGTCCGCTACTCGCTCGAGTGGTACGTCTCCGGGGAGCCGTTCTACACGCCGCGAGGCGCGCTGTCGGATGCCGTCTGCGCCGCGGTGCAGGAGATTGCGGGCAGCGCGCCCAAGCTCTCGACGGGAGGCGGCACCTCCGATGGACGCTTCATCGCCACGCTCGGCGCTCAGGTGGTCGAGCTCGGGGTGGTGAATGCGACCATACACAAGGTGAACGAGCACGTGCGCGCCGCCGACATCGACGCGCTCCAGGAAATGTACCTCGGAGTTCTACGGCGGCTGCTCGGCTAGGAATCCCGCGGGGGCGACCCGGCTGGGAATCCTGCGGGGAAGGCTCGGCTAGCGGCGCTGGTCGAGCTGCTTGCCGAGCGTGCGGCTGCGCACGACCCAGGGATTGCGCTTGGCGGGGGCGGCGCGAGCGAGCAGATTGCCGATCACACCCCAGATTCCGAGCGCGGCCGCGCAGATGAGCACCCAGGCGGGCATCGCGAGGCCGAGAAACCTCCAGTTGACCACCGCGCACTCCCCGCCCGCCCGCAGCACCTTGCGGATCACCTGCGTGAGCGGAAACATCCGGATGAGCGCTTCGAGGGGCGCACCGCACGCGGGGATCGACCCCGGCGGCTGGCTTTGCACGTAGAGGTGACGGCCGGAGACGCCAATCGTCGCGAGCGCCGCAACGGCGATCAGGATCACGTAGACGTACTTTCCCCAGCTGCGGGGGTTGTGAAGCGCCGCGATGAGGAAAACCACGCCGAGCGCAAAGATCGTGATGCGCTGGAACATGCAGAGCGGGCAGGGCTCGAGGTGCTCCACGTACTGCTCGAAGTACGCATAGCCGAGCATCGCGAAGCACGCGACGGCTCCAACGCTGTTGACCACTCGGCGGTTCTGCAGCATCGCCGCATCATACACCCCGTTGCCGGGGGAGACAGGCGGCCGCGCGAGGTCAGGTGCCGCCGCCGGCGGCGTGGCGGGCGCGCAGCTCGCGCTCGACGTCATCGAGCGAGGTGTGGCGAACGTCCTTGCCGTGGACCATGTAAATCACGTACTCGCCGATGTTCTTCGCGTGATCCCCGATCCGCTCGAGCGAGCGCACCACCCACATCATGTCGAGGGCACGGCGGATGGAGCGCGGGTCCTCGAGCATGAACGTGATCGTCTGGCGCTGGATCGACTCGTACTCCTCGTCAACTTGGCGGTCCTGGCGAGCGACGTTGAGCGCGGAATCGGCGTCCATCCGGGCGAACGCATCGAGCGCGCTGTGCACCATCTGCGAGACGACCCGACCGAGATGCTTGATCTCGCGATACTTGTCCGCCGGACGCTCCATGGTCGCGAGCCGCGAGGCGATGTAGCCGATCTTCTCGGCCTCATCCCCGATACGCTCGAGGTCGGTGATGGTCTTGATGATCGCGACGATCACGCGCAGGTCGCCTGCGGCCGGCGCGCGTGTCGCGAGAATCCGGCTGCACTCCTCGTCGATCGAGACCTCCATGTTGTTGACCTTGGAGTCCTCGAGCGCGACGGCCTCCCCGAGCGCGCTGTCGCCGTCGATGAGCGCGTTCACCGCCTTCTGAAGCTGCTGCTCCACGAAGCCGCCCATCGAGAGCACCTTGCTGCGCACGCGCTCGAGGTCCTCGTTGAAGCGCCGGGAGATGTGATGGGTAAGGTCGGCGGTCTCCATCTGCGATGTCCTCTACGCACGCGGGCCGGCGTGCGTTGCACAAATCATTCCCGCGGCGCGGATCATAGCCGAACGCAAGTCGGCGACGCGTGAATTTGAGTC
>JASHTA010000062.1 GCA_030040795.1 Gammaproteobacteria bacterium
AACACGAATATCTTGAGCGCGAGCCAGCCGAAGCTCGGCTCACCGAGCCACGTCGCGCCGAGCATGGGATACCCCGAGAACGGTCCCTGCCAGCCGCCGAGGAAGAATACCGCGGTGAGCGCCGAGATGAGGATCATGTTCGCGTACTCGGCAAGGAAGAACAGCGCGAACCCTATCCCGGAGTACTCGACGTGGAAACCGGCGACGATCTCGGACTCCCCCTCGGCGACATCGAAGGGCGCGCGATTGGTCTCGGCGGCCCCCGCGATGAAGTAGACGACGAAGAGCGGAAAGAGCCAGAACCAGTTCCAGCCGAGCACGCCGGGACGCTGGGCTTGCACGATCGTGCCGAGATCGAGGCTTCCCGAGGCCATCAGCACGCCGACCAGCGCAAAGCCCATCGCGATCTCGTAGGCGACGATCTGCGCCGCCGAGCGCATGGCGCCGAGGAAGGCGTACTTGGAGTTCGCCGCCCAGCCCGCGAGGATGATGCCGTAGACGCCGGCCGACGTGAGCGACAGGACGTAGAGGAGTCCCGCGTCCACGTGGGCGATGGTGAGCCGGGGCGACAGCGGGATGACCGCCCAGGCCGCGAATGCCGGAACGAGGGCGATCGCCGGAGCGAGCCGGAACAGGATCTTGTTGGCGTTCGTCGGGACGATGACTTCTTTCGTGAGCAGTTTGAAGACATCGGCGAACGGCTGGCCGAGCCCGGGGAACAGGCCGAAGATCCGCACCCGGTTGGGTCCGCGGCGCAGCTGCATCCACCCCGCCACCTTGCGCTCCCAGAGGGTGAGATAGGCGACACAAAGAATGAGCGCGACCGTGACGATGACGATCCACACCGTGGACCGCACGAACGCCGGCAGAGCGAGCCAGTCCGATAGAAGGGTGCTCAACACGGTGCGTCGTTCCCCGCCTCAATACGTCGCCGGCTCGGCGCGCCCCTCGGCGGTGCGCTGAAGAGAGCCGGCCCGGCGCACGATGGCATCGGTCTGATACATCGGCACGTCCACGACGTGCCCAAACCCCGTCCTCGATGCCGGCGCCGAACCCGCCGGCCCGCTTGCCGCCGCCGATAGCTCCACGCGATGCGTGCCCCGGTACGCACCCGCTGCCGCATCACCCGCGATGCGGTGGATCTCGTCACGAACCTCCTCGGAGGACTGATACTCGAACCCGGGAAGCGCGAGCTCGGTGCCGAGCACGCGCAGCACCTTCCAGCCGGGGCGCGACTCCCCGAGCGGCCGCGCAGCGCCTCGGAAGCTCTGCCAGGCACCCTCGAGGTTGACGAACGTGCCGGAGGTCTCGGCGAAGGTGCCGATCGGAAGCACGATGTGCGCGAACTGCCTGAGCGCCTCATCCGCAAAGGGTGTGATGGCGATGACGAGCTCCGCCGCCGACAGCGACTTGAGCGCCTCCGCCCCACGCTCCGGCTCCCTCCACGGCTCGACGCCACCGAACAGCAGGAGCGCCTTGGCGCCCCCGCTCAGCATCTGCGTTGCCGTGAGGCCGGGATGAGCGAGCGGCTTGCCGCCCGCTTCGCGGTGCGGCACGGCCCCCGCGAGGTAGGCGCCCGCGGCGTTGCCCCCTTCGGCGAGCATGCCGAGCGTCGCGCCGACGGCCTGCGCAATGGCCGCGGCGAGAGCGCGCAGGTCCGCGAACGCGGGATGGCGGAGGGCCAGCGCCCCGAGCCACACCGCTTTGCGCTCGCCCGAGGCAAGCGCCGCGGCGACCGCGCGGTGCGCATCCGTGACCTGAGCGCCTCGGGTGACATCGGCGACAGCCTCCGGCACCGGTTTGCCGGCGTGCTCGCTCACTGCGGCGAGCACAGCGGCAAGGTCGGCGACCTGCCGCGCCACGGCGGACTCGCAGTAGGCCGCGACCGGAAAGTAGTACGTGAAGCGCGCAGGATTGAGGAAGGCGACGCGCGCACCGCGACGTGCGGCCTTGCGGACGCGATGGGCGAGGATCGGCGCCTCGCGGCGCAGGTTCGAGCCGACGATCAGCAGCGCATCGAGCGTGTCGATGTCTGCGATCCTCAGGCCGAGGCTCGGAAAGACGGGGTCGGACTGCTGATCGCGGAAGTCCCGCTGCCGCAGGCGATGATCGATGCTGTGCGAGCCCAGCGCACGGGTGAGCCGGCCGAGCAGGTAGAGCTCCTCGAGCGTGCTCGTGGCGCTTGCGAGCGCGCCGGTCTGGGCGCCCTGCTTTCGCAACCTCTCGGCCGCGGCGGCGAGCGCCGTTTGCCAGTCGACCGTCCTCCAAGCTCCCCCGTCGCGGATCATGGGTGCGGCGAGGCGGTCGGAGCTGTAGATGCCCTCGTAGCTGAATCGGTCGCGATCGGCGATCCACGTCTCGTTGATCGCTTCGTTCTGCCGCGGCACGACGCGCATCAGCTGGCCCCGCAGCACGTGGCCGAACAGATTCGTGCCGGTCCCGTCGTGGGGCGAGACGAGCGGATGCGCCGTCATCTCCCAGGCGCGAGCGCGGTAGCGAAACGGCTTGGAGTTGAGAGCCCCGACCGGACAGAGGTCGATGATGTTGCCGGAGAGCTCGTGATCGACGGTCCGCTCGATGAAGGAGCGCACCGCCTCGTGCTCCCCTCGGCCGACGAGGCCGAGCTCCTGGATGCCGGCGATCTCGTCCGTGAAGCGCACGCAGCGCGAGCACTGGATGCAGCGCGTCATGTCCGTCGAGACGAGCGGCCCCAGGTTCTCGTCCTTCACGACGCGCTTGCGCTCGCTGAAGCGCGAGATGTCGCGGCCGAAGCCCACGGCGAGGTCCTGCAGCTCGCACTCCCCGCCCTGGTCGCAGATCGGGCAATCGAGCGGATGATTGATGAGCAGGAACTCCATCGTCGCGCGCTGCGCATCGGTCGCGCGCTTGGAGTGCGTGAAGATCTTCATGCCCTCGGCGATCGGCGTTGCGCAGGCCGGCAGC
>JASHTA010000511.1 GCA_030040795.1 Gammaproteobacteria bacterium
ACGACTTGACGCTCCTCGACGATGCGGGACTGCCGCACTCCGAGGCGCTGCATCTCACCGAGCGGTACCAATTGAGCGCCGACGGCAAGCATCTGCAGGCTCGATTCACGATCGACGATCCGAAGATGTACACGCATCCGTGGACGGTCGCGGCCGACTACATCAAGCGGCCGGGGTATGAGATCCCGAACGAGTTCTGCATGGACAAGCATCCGCCGAAGCGAGACACCGGCACCCTGTGATACCTACGCGTCCGCGATCCAAAACCGAAGGGGCAAATCCATGAAGAGAGCCAGCGGCTTCTTACTCGCGCTGTTATTGGCCACGGTGCCGGCATTTGCGGCCGACGTCGACGGAAACTGGACAGGCTCCATCGACACGCCGAACGGCCCGGTGATGGTGAGCTACACTTTCAAAGCCTCGGGGACCACGCTCACCGGCTCCACGAAGGGTCCGGACGGCTCGGTCATCCCGATCAAGGACGGAACGATCGATGGGTCGAAGATTTCCTTCTCCATCGACCTGAATTTCAATGGAAACAGCACGACGCTGAAGTACACCGGCACGATCTCGCCCGGGGCGATCGCCCTGACGACGTCTTTCATGGACCAGCCGATGAGCTTCACCCTGAAGAAGGGGAGCTGACCGCAAGCGGCGCAGGGCCGCGCGCGCCGGAACTCGCGCGAGTGTAGGGAATGACCTCGCGAGCCCTGGACGTCCTGTTCAGCCCACTCACGATCCGGGGCCTGACGCTGCGCAACCGGTTCGTGATGCCGGGCATGCAGCGGGGGTTCATGGACGACGGTGCGCCAACGCCGAAGATGATCGAGTACCTGCGCCGCTGCGCGGCAGGCGGTGCGGGCCTCATCATCAGCGAGTCCACCTCGCCCGATCACCCTTCCGCGTACTGGCAGCCGGTCATGGGCCGCTTGGAAGCGGCAACGCTCGGCGCCTGGAAGCGGGTCGTCGACGCCGTGCGCGCGGAGGGCGCGGGATTTCTGCTGCAGCTCTGGCATCCCGGAGCCATGCGCAAGGTCGCTGCGGGGCATCCGCTCGCCTCGCATCCCGCCTGGAGCCCCTCGGGGCTCATCCAGGCGGGGCGCCCGAACGGCCGCGCCATGACGCGTGAGGATCTCGAGGAGCTGAAGGCCGCCTATGTCCGAGCGGCCGTGCAGGCGCAGGAGCTCGGCGCGGACGGCGTCGAAGTCCATTCCGCGCATGGGTACCTGCTCGACCAGTTCCTGTGGGCCGAGACGAACCGGCGCCAGGACGAATACGGCGGACGCTCGCTCGCCGAGCGGGCCCGTTACGCCGCGGAGATCGTCTCCGGCGTTCGCCGAGCGGTCGGCGCCGACTTCGTCATCTCCTTCCGCTTCTCCCAGTTCAAAGAGGTGGACTACGGCGCGGCGGTGGCCTCGGGGCCTGAGGACCTGCGTGCCATGCTGGCGCTGCTGCGCTCGGCGGGCGTTGACCTCTTCAACGTCTCCTCGCGCCGCTGCCACAAGCCCGAATGGCCCGGCAGCGCGCATCCGGAACTCACCATCGCGGAGTGGACCCGATCCCTGACCGATGCGCCCGTCATGACGTGCGGCAGCGTGGGCCTGAACGTGGAGATGTTCGCCAACTTGTTCGACGACGAGGAGCCCTCCGAGCTCTGCGTCGAGCGGGACCTCGCGTGGCTCGCCGGGCGCGTGCGCCAAGGAACGCTCGATCTCGTCGGGATCGGCCGCATGCATATCGCCAACAACGACTTCGTGAACAAGGTGCGGGCCGGGCGCCTGCAGGAGCTCGCGCTCTTCAACAAATCCATCCACCTCGCGGAGGCGATGGCCGCGGTGGAGCCCGGCTTCGTCGAGGAATCGCGCAAGCGAGGCGACTGATCTTAGTAGTGTGGCGATGCGTACACTCGTTACACTTCGGTGCCGATCTGCGGCCGAGGAGGCGTAATGCGCTCGAGGGATGCCGTATCAGAATCGCGCCGGGGCCTGCTCGCGGGTGCGGCCCAGTTGTGCGCGGTCAGCCTGCTCCCCGCCGCACTCGTGCGCTCTGCCAGCGCGCAGCAAATTGGCGGCGGCCCGGCGACGCGGGAGATCTCGGTACCGCCGGCAGTGAGGCCCGGTACCTGGCTCGTCCTGCTTGGAACCAGGGGCGGACCCGGGATCGACCCGGCCTGGGCGCAGACCTCGAACGCCGTGGTGGTCGATGGCCGGCCGTATTTGGTCGACTGCGGATACGGCGCGCTCCGCCAGCTGGTGGCGTCCCACGTCGACTATCTGCAGTTGAGCCGCATATTCCTGACGCACCTGCACGACGATCACACGGGCGACCTCCCGGCGTTGCTGTCGTTTCAATGGACGAACGGCAAAACCACCCCAACCGACGTGTACGGTCCGTTTGGCACGGCGAGCCTGGTGCAGGCGGCTCTCGCCTTGTTCCGCGCCAACGTCAAGATTCGTACCGTCGATGAGGGCCGCACGGTGAACGCGGACAGTCAGTTTCACGGACACGACGTGGCGGCCTCGGCGACGCCGGTGCAGGTCTTCAAAGATGACCGCGTCACGGTGACCGCAGTCGAGAACGCGCACTACCCGCCGCGGTCCACCGCCAGAATGCCCTACCGCTCGCTCGCCTTGCGGTTGGACACGGCAGAGCGCTCCATCGCGTTCTCGGGTGATACCGCGTACAGCCCGAACGTCGTCAGGCTCGCGCACAACGCCGATGTCTTCGTCTGCGAGATCATCGATCAGACGGTGCTCGACCAGATGCGCCAGCGCGCGCGGGCGGCGGCGGCTCGCGGAAATCCGAACAACATCTACCGGCATGTGGCCGAGACGCATTCCTCGCCCGCGGACGTTGCCCGAATGGCCTCGGAGGCGAACGTCAAGACGGTGGTCCTCAATCACCAGGTGCGTGGACCGGCCTCCCCGACCGGCCTTGCCTATCCGATCAGCAGCCTCATCGACGCTGTGCGCAAGGGGTTCTCCGGCGAGATCATCGTCGGGGAGGATCTGATGGTGCTGTGACGGAATCGGAGACTGCCATGACCCAACGATTCGAGGGCAAGAGCGCGATCGTCACCGGCGGAGGATCGGGCATCGGCCGCGCGACGGCTCTCGCCTTCGCCGCGGAGGGCGCACGAGTCATCGTCGCCGACCAGAATGACGCGGGTGGCGAGGCGACTGCTCGGCTCGCGCGCGAGCGGGGCGGCGAAGCGGCCTTCGTACGCACTGATGTGTCGCGCGCTGCAGATTGCGCAGCGATGGTCGACGCGGCCCTCGCGCGCTATGGGCGCCTCGACATCGCGTTCAACAACGCTGGGATCAACCTGCGGGTGGCCAAGATCGCCGACATCGACGACGACGAATGGGCCCGCATTCTCGCCGTCAATCTGACGGGCGTGTTCCTC
>JASHTA010000004.1 GCA_030040795.1 Gammaproteobacteria bacterium
TGCTCGGCACGAAAGTCCGAGGTGAACGTGAGCTCCCGCGCCGAGGTATCAAAGGTCACGATCGCGATGGAATTGCCGAAGACGTCGTGAATCCATCGCACTTGCTTCGCGCGCGGCTCGATGACGAGCGACGTGTCGAGCAGGCGCAGGTCGTGGCTGTCCCGCGGTCGAGTCATCAGGCGGTGCTCGCCGGGCTCGACGTCCGTGCGATAAACGTAGCGCGTACGATGGACGATATGCAAAGCGGCCATGAGCGGGTCGGCACTTTCGTTGCGCGGCAGGACGCGCAGTGTACAGCGAATGGCGCGACGGGAGTCCCGTGGCGGGCATCGGGCTCGCGCGACCTCCCCGCGCTCCGCACGGACTTCCTCTCCCGGGCTTGCGGTCAGGAAGCGGAGTCATCAAGCTCGCCATTCCTCCCTTCGAGTAGGGTCATAACAGCGGTTCATGGCGCAGCAGTACGTTGAGGCGAGGTTGAGGCATATCCGGCTCCAGCGCGCCGGCCGAGAGATTCTGCGGAACATCGACTGGGCGATCTCGCCGGGGGAGCGCTGGGTCCTCGCCGGCTCGAACGGCGCCGGCAAGACTCAGCTGCTGAAGCTCATCGCGGGCAGCGTCTGGCCCACGCCGGGGCGGGAGCAGCGCCGCTATCTGTGGCGCGGCGAGGTCTACCGCACTCCGCTCGAGGTGAAGGAGGAGATCGCCTACGTCGGCTCCGAGCGCCAGGACAAGTACGACCGCTACGGCTGGAACCACACCGTGGAGCAGGTCGTCGGAACGGGAATTCATCGCACCGATATCCCGCTCGATCGGCTGACGGGAGCGCAGCGGCGCACTGTCGCCGCGCTTCTCGGACGGCTCTCCGTCTCGCATCTCGCGGAGCGCCGCTTTCTCACACTCTCTTACGGCGAGCGGCGCCTCGTGCTCCTCGCGCGCGCGCTCGCCGCACGGCCGAAGCTGCTGCTGCTCGATGAGCTGCTGAACGGGCTCGACACCGTGAATCATGCCGCGGCGCTGCGCTGGCTCGAGCGCACTGGACGGTCGCGCCTGCCTTGGGTGCTCGCGACGCATCGCCTCGAGGATGTTCCCCGGAGCGCCAGTCACGCGCTCGTGCTCGACAACGGGCGTATCGTTTACCGCGGCCGTCTCGCGCGCGCTCGCCTTGAGCGGTGGCTCGGTGCGCCCGCCCCGGCGCGCTCACCCACCCCGGCGAGTTCACCCGCTTCCCCGCGCTCACCCGCCCCCCGGTGCTTACCCGCCGCAGCGTGCCTACCCGCTCGCCGCCTCACTCGTCGCCTTACTCGTCGCGGAGGGATGCTCGTCCGCATGACGGATGCATCGGTGTACCTCGATGGGAGCCCGGTGCTTCAGAATCTCTCGGTGGAGATCGCGCGAGGCGAATCGTGGGTGGTTCACGGCCCGAATGGCTCGGGGAAGTCGACATTTCTGCGGACGATCTATGGCGATCATTCCGTCGCGGCGGGCGGCCGCATCGAGCGCGCGGGCGTCGGACCTGGTGTTCCGCTCGAGGTCTTCAAGCGGCGCGTGGGCTTCGTCGCGCCTCACTTGCAATCGTCGATGGCCGCCACGCGGAGCGTGCTCACGGGGCTCACCAGGCACGCCGGACACGCCGGGCTCGGTGAGGCGCAGGCTCGGTCACGGTCACGGCTCGAGGAGGAGCCCCGGGATCTTACTGTCAGCGAGGCGGTCCAATCGGGTCTGCACGCGAGCATCGGTCTCGACGAGCCGCCGAGCCGCGCGGACCGGCGGGCGGCGCAGCGAGCTCTCGCGGCCTTCGGCCTCGCGACGCTCGGCCCGCACACGCTGCGTGAGCTCTCCTACGGTCAGTTGCGGCGCGTGCTGTTCGCGCGCGCCTGGATCAACGGGCCCGAGCTGCTCCTCCTCGACGAGCCGTTTGCGGGCGTCGATGCGATGACGCGCCAAGCTCTCCTGCGAGAGCTCGCGGCTGTCGCAGCGGGCGGCACGGCGATCGTGATGGCGACGCATCGCCGGCAGGAATGGCCCCTCAGCGTGACGCACGAGCTGGAATTGCGCGAGGGTCGCAGCGGCTACTGCGGGCCGGTACGGATTTGCGCGCGAGGACTCGAGTGAAAGCGCCTCTCAGAATTCTCTTCTGCGTCTCGATCATCGATGTGCTGGGCTTCGGCGTCCTCATTCCGCTCATCCCCTACATGGGCGAGCGTTTCCACGCGAGTCCGGAGGTCATCACCGCCATCCTCGGCAGCTACTCGCTGTGCCAGTTCGTCGCGGCGCCGTTCTGGGGGCGGCTGAGCGATCGCCACGGCCGCCGCGCCATTCTCATGTCGAGCCTCGGGGGCGCTTGCGTCTCCTACGCGATACTCGCCGTCGCGAACGGGCTCGGGCTCCTGCTGCTCTCGCGCATGCTCGCCGGGTTCATGGCGGGGAATCTCGCGGCGGCGTTCGCCTATGCCTCCGACGTGAGCGCTCCCGAGGACCGGGCGCACTCCATGGGCGTCGTCGGAGCGGCCATCGGCGTCGGATTCATGTTCGGCATTCCGGTCGGCGGAGCGCTCTCCGGCAACGATGCGACCACCGCGAACTTCGTGCGTCCCGCGCTCGTGTCGGTCGCGCTCAGCCTGCTCGCGCTGCTGCTCGTCAGATTCAAACTGCCGGAGAGCCGCACGCCCGCGGAGCGGGCGCAACGGCACGAGCGCGGTCTAAGTCCGCTGCGCCTGCTGCGGGAGCGCGCGGCGCTACGCTCGATCGCCGGCGCCGCGTTGCTCGTCGTGTGCTCCTACGGAATCCTGGAGTCGATCTTCGTCATCTGGGCCTTCGGCCGGTTCGGGGTCGGGCCGCGGACCGTCGGGCTCGCGCTGTTCGGCGTCTCGCTGCTCACGGTTCTCATGCAGGGAGGCTTCATCCGCGCACTCGTTCCGCGGCTCGGCGAGGCCGTGCTCGGGACGCTCGGCGCGCTTGCGTACGCGCTGGGACTCATCATTGTCGCCGTCGCCGGCCGAAGCGTGCCGCTCGTCGGCGTGGGGCTTGCACTCGCCGGCCTCGGCATGGGCGCCTTCACGCCGTGCGCGTCGGCCCTCGCTTCGAAGCAATCGGGGGGCAGCGACCGCGGGGCCGTCATGGGCACTTACCAGGCCAGCACGAGTCTCGCTCGAGTGATTGGCCCCTTCGTGTCCGGATATCTCTACGAGCGCCTGGGCCCCGACTCTCCGTTTCTCGTCGGCGCCCTCATCACTTTTCCGGCGATGTGGCTGCTCATGCGCTCCCGGCGCTGGGCACGCGATGCGGAGCCGCCCACGGCGGCTACAGAGTCAGCTCCGTCTCGAAGATCGACACTGCCTGGCCGATGATCCACACACCGTCGAGCCCTCCGTCGCGGAACTCCAGCTCGACGTCCACGCGGCCCGGCCGATTCATATAGTGTCCCTGCACACCCGAGAAGGCGGCCCGCTCGCCGTGGCGCGTGAGCAGCTCGTAGCGGGCGAGATAGGCGCCGAGCAGTCCGTGAGCGTTCCCGCTCACCGGATCTTCCGGGATGCCGAGCGCAGGGCAGAACATGCGAGACTCGGTGAGACAATCGCTCTCGCGCGGAGAGAGAGTGAAGACGAAGTATCCCGCGGCCCCGATCTGGGCCGAGAGCGTCGTGAGCCGGCCGAAGTCGGGCTTCAGCTGCTTCAGCTGCTCTTGGCCGCGGACTGCGACCATCAGCCGCGTGCTGCCCGACCCGACGATCTGCAAGGGGCAGCGCACATCGAGGTCGTCGGAGGCCAGCGCGAGGGAGTCGAGCACGGCAAGCCGCTCCCGGTCATTGAGCTCCCGGCCGAGCGGCGGACTGCTCTGGCGTACGGCGATGCGCCGCTGCTCGCCGGCGCCGCGAATCTCGATGTCGACGAGGCCCGCTCGGGATCTCTGGCGCCGGCGGCCCTCGCTCTCGCGTCCGCGGGAGAGCACATAGTGCGCCGCGACGGTCGCGTGGCCGACGAAGCCGACCTCGGTGCGCGGCGTGAAGAAGCGGGCGCGCACGTCGTGGTCCGGGGCGTCGGGGGAGAGGATAAAGGCGGTGTCGGCGTTGTTGAGCTCGCGGGCGATCGCGAGCATCTCCGCATCCTCGAGGCCGTCGGCATTCAGCACGACGCCGGCCGGGTTGCCGGTAAAGCGCCGATGAGTAAAGGCGTCGACCTGATGAATCTGTACTCTGCGTGTCATCGCCGTAAGTCCTGGAACCGCGGCGTCCATCCATTCTAGTACTGCGGCGGGCGCCGCAGGAGGTGTATTCTATGGACATCGGAGTCGAAATCAGCCTCTATCCGCTCGCCGCGGACTACCGCCAGCGGATCCAGGCGTTCCTCGACCGCATGCGGTCGGACGGCCGCTTGAAGGTCGTCACCACGAGCCTCAGCACGCAAGTCTTCGGCCCCTACGAGGAGGTGCTCGGCCTGCTCGGCCGCGAGATGCGCGCGACATTCAGCGAGGTCGAGCGGGCCGTGTTCGTCCTGAAGGTCTTCGGCCCACTCGCCGAGGCCGGGGGGTGACCCCTGCCCTCGAGGCAGCTCGAGGTACCTCGAAGCAGCACAGTTCGACGGTCCACGCTGGCGCTCGACATGCGAGACCGGCAGACTACCGATTTTGCCCGCGCTTGAAGGGCAGGAGCGAGTGCATGCCGTTGTTGCGAGTCGTCGATCGGGACGGGATCGAGCATGAGGTAGAGGCCAAGGCGGGCCTCAAGGTCATGGAGACGCTGCGCGAGCTCGAATATGGCGTCGCGGCGATCTGCGGCGGAATGTGCTCGTGCGCGACGTGTCACGTGTACGTCGATCCCGACTGGCTCGAGCGGCTTCCGGCTGCGATGTCCGACGAGCGCGAGCTGCTTGCCGAGCTCGCCCATCACGAGAGAAATTCGCGTCTGTCCTGCCAGATCGAGTTCACGAAGGATCTGGCGGGATTGAAAGTCACCATTGCTCCGGACGAGTGATTCAGTGCCCCCGCGTGGGAGCATGCTGCGCTCGAGAAAGTCATGATCTGGCTGATCGTTCTGTTCGCCGTCCTCGCGGTCGCCTTGCTGGCGCGCATCTATTTCAATCTGCGCAAGGTGCGGGCGGCCTCCGTGCGCGCCGACTGGGATGCGCAGCAGATCTCGCACTTGCGCTCCCTGGGATCGGACCCCTTTCAGCCGCACGAGGTCGATTTCTTCTTCGGCATGCCGACCGAAGCCGCCTGCCAGGTGCTCGCCAAGCAGCTCGGGCTCGAAGGCTTCTCCGTGGACGTGAAGCCCGTGCCCGAAGCCGTGGACCAGCCCTTCAGCTTGCACGCTTCGCGCTCGATGCGCCTGTCCGTGCCGGACATGCAAGCGCTCACGCGCCGCTTCGAGGAGCTCGCCGGAGTCAACGGCGGACGCTACGACGGTTGGAGCGCCGGTGTCGTGCCTCAGCGTCTCTCGGATTGACGGCGAACCGCCTCGGCCGCGGCGGCCGCGGCGGCGGGATCGCCGAGGTAGCGGTGGCTGACCGGCTCGAGCGCGGCGTCGAGCTCGTAGAGAATCGGAATGCCGGTCGGGATGTTGAGCTCGACGATGTCGGATTCGGAGAGGCCGTCGAGCATCTTGACCAGCGCGCGCAGGCTGTTGCCGTGCGCCACGACGAGCACGTTGCGGCCCGCGGCGAGCTGCGGGGAGATGCTCTCGCGCCAGTAAGGCAGCACGCGGGCGAGCGTATCCTTCAGAGATTCGGTGGCCGGAAGCTCCGAGGGGTCGACGGCCGCATAGCGTGGATCGAATCTCGGGTGACGCTGGTCGTCCAGCGCGAGCGGCGGCGGCGGAATGTCGTAGCTGCGCCGCCAGATCTTCACTTGCGCGGCGCCGTGCCGCTCGGCCGTCTGCACCTTGTCGAGGCCTTGCAGAGCCCCGTAGTGGCGCTCGTTGAGCCGCCACGAGCGCTCCACCGGAATCCACATCCGGTCCATCTCATCGAGCATGATCCAAAGAGTGCGGATGGCGCGCTTGAGCACGGACGTGTGCGCGATGTCGACGCCGATCCCTTCGGCGAGCAGCTGGCGGCCCGCAGTGCGAGCCTCGCCGCGGCCGACTTCCGAGAGATCCACGTCGGTCCATCCGGTGAACAGGTTCTCCACGTTCCAGATGCTCTGGCCGTGGCGTACCAGGACGAGCTTGCCAGGAGTCATGGGCCGGACCGGGGTTCTCTCGAGGTCGGGAGGTGAATCCGCTTACTAATAGCCAAGAGCGCGGAGGATTTCAATCGGCGAGCTTGCGAACGGACTCGAGCCCGACGGACAGCGTCGCGAAATCGGCCGCGCCGGCCGTGCGCATGTCGGCGACCATCCGCTGCCAGTGATCGAGCCCCTTTCCCGCCGAGTCCATCCAGGCCGAGACGCGCGCGAGCGGGCCTCCCCGCTTCTCGGCAAGCACGCAGTCGGCGATGCGCCGATGAGCGCGATGGACGCCATAGCGAAGCTCCGTCCGGGCGACGGCCTGCCAGGCGCCGTCCACCGGCAGCCGCTCCACCTGATCGCCCAACCAGTCGATCCCGATGCGGGCCCCCACCTCGAAGTAAACCTGGGCCGCCTCGCCCGCGGGCACACGGCGGCTCGTGGCGAGCTCCACGATATCGAGCGCGGAGTTGAGCGCATCGAGGCACGAGACGCGAGTGGCGAGCTCGGCCGGAGCGCCCGCCTGGACGTATTGCCGGTGCGCCGACTCGAAGCGCTCGCGCCACAATCCCGCCAGGCTCCCCGCGATGCGAGCCTTCAGCTCGCGGACGCCCGCGCGCAGCTCGGCGACCGCCTGATCGATCTTGAGCTCGCGCCGCCGCGTTGCGAGCAGCCAGTACGTCACGTGACGCAGCAGCCGGCTGGTCTCGTACATCATGGTGTATTGGAGCTTCGCGGAGACGCGGTTGTCGAGCGCCTCGATCTCCGTCCACAGCGCGCGCATGTCGAAGATCTCGCGCGCGGCCGTATAGGCGCGCGCGATGCGCCCAGGCTCGGCGCCGGTGTCCTCCTGCGCGCGCAGCACGAACGCCGGGCCCATGCGGTTGATGAGACTGTTGGTCGTTGCGGTGACGATGATCTCTCGCCGCAGCCGATGATGAGGGATTGCCGCGCTGAAGCGGCGGCGCAGGGGAGGCGGGAAATACCGCTCGAGCTCGTGCGAGAGGTACGGATCCTCGGGCACGTCCGAGCTGATGAGATGATGGCTCAGCCAGATCTTGCTGTAGGAGAGCACGACGCTCAGCTCGGGGCGCGTGAGCCCGAGGCCGCGCTTGCGGCGCTCGGCGATCTCCTCGTCGTCGGGCAAGTACTCGATCGCGCGATCGAGCTCGCCTGACCGCTCGAGCAGGCGGATGAGGTGCTCGTACTCGGCGAGGCGCGCGGCCGATTGCAGCTCGAGCGTGCTCAGCGCCTGGCTTTGCAGGTAGTTGTTGCGCAGGACGAGCGCCGCCACATCTGCCGTCATGGCGGCGAGCAGGCGATTGCGCTCGGCATGGCGAAGCCGTCCGGCCTGCACCTCGGGATTGAGCAGGATCTTGATGTTCACCTCGACGTCGGAGGTGTTGACTCCCGCCGAATTGTCGATGAAATCGGTGTTGAGCCGGCCTCCGTGGAGCGCGTACTCGATGCGGCCGCGCTGCGAGAGTCCGAGATTGCCACCCTCGCCAACGACCTTGGCGCGAAGCTCGCAGCCGTTCACGCGGACGGAGTCGTTGGCGCGGTCGCCGACATCCAGGTGCGTTTCATGCGAGGCCTTCACATAAGTGCCGATACCGCCGTTCCACAGCAGATCGACCGGCATGCGCAAAATGGCGCGGATGATCTCCTGCGGCGTGGCCGCGGAGACCGCGAGTCCGAGCAGGCTCTGTGCCTCGCGCGACAGCGCGATCGACTTGGCGGCACGCGGATGGATTCCACCGCCGCGCGAGATCTTGCGGCGGTCGTAATCGTCCCAAGTCGAGCGCGGCAGCGCGAAGAGCCGCGCGCGCTCCGTGAACGAGAGCCTCGCATCGGGCGCCGGGTCGAGGAAGATATGCTGATGATTGAAGGCGGCCTTGAGCAGGATGCGGCGCGAGAGCAGCATGCCGTTGCCGAATACGTCGCCCGACATGTCGCCGATGCCGGCGACCGTGAAATCACTGCGCTGGATGTCGCGGCCGATCTCGCGGAAATGCCGCTTGACGCACTCCCACGCCCCCCGGGCGGTGATGCCCATGCGCTTGTGGTCATAGCCGGCCGAGCCGCCCGATGCGAAGGCATCGCCGAGCCAGAACCGGTAGTCCTGCGAAAGGGCGTTTGCGATGTCGGAGAACGTCGCGGTGCCCTCGTCCGCCGCGACGACGAGGTAGACGTCGGCTCCGTCCCGGCACGTGACGAGCGGCGGGTGCACGGCCTTGCGGGCGATGAGGTTGTCCGTGAGGTCGAGCAGGCCCCGCATGAAGGTCCGGTAGCACTCGACGACCTCTCGCTGCAGCTCCGCGAGTCCTCCGGCCGGAGGACGCTTCACGACGAAGCCGCCCTTCGCTCCCATCGGCACGATGACGGTGTTCTTGACGTTTTGCGCCTTCATGAGCCCGAGGATCTCGGTGCGGAAGTCCTCCCGCCGGTCGGACCAGCGAATGCCGCCGCGAGCTACGTCGGCCATGCGCAGGTGCACCGCCTCGACCCGCGGGCTGTACACGAAGATCTCGAACTTCGGGCGCGGCAGCGGCAGATCCGCGATCCGCCGCGGATCGAGCTTCAGCGAGAGATAAGGCTTCGGACGCCCGTCGGCATCGGGCTGGTAGAAGTTGGTTCTGAGCGTCGCGGCGATGACACCGAGATAAGCGCGCAGGATCCGATCCTCATCGAGGCTCTTCACCGCATCGAGCGCGCGACGAATGGCCGTGGCCACGCGTTGAGCGGCGCGGTCCCGCATACGCTGCGGCACCTGGGGATCGAGCTGCAGTGCGAACAAGCGGAACAGATTGCGTGCGACTGCGGCGTTGCCCGCGAGCACGCGCTCCATGGAGGCCTGGCTGAAGGCGATGCCGGTCTGCAGCAGGTAGCGGCAGTACGCGCGCAGCACGGCGATCTCGCGCGCGCCGAGGCCCGCACCGAGCAGCAAGCGGTTGAAGCCGTCGTTCTCCACCTCGCCGCGCCAGACGGCGGCGCATCCGTCGCGAAACAGCGGATCGATGCGCTCGATATCGATGCGCGCGCCGTCGCGGTGCTCGAGCTCGAAGTCCTGGATCCAGGCGGTGCCGCCGCCCGGCCACGCGAGGTCGTAGGGGCGCTCCGCGATCACCCTCAGGCCGAAATTCTCCATCATCGGCAGGATGTCGGAGATCGGCACCGGATCGCCGAGCTTCATCACCTTCAG
>JASHTA010000512.1 GCA_030040795.1 Gammaproteobacteria bacterium
GGATGCAATAACGGGCGGGATCACAAGAATACGGCGTGAGCTTCCCAATGAACGGGGAGTTTGCTTAAATAGGTCGGTGGGTTGACGAGCCGATTTCAATAAAGACCCCCGCTCGATCAGCGGCACCGTCTGGACCGGGCTGGACGATGTGCTTCTCGCTTCAGGCGCCTCGACGGAGCAGATACCGCTCCCGCCCGGCGCGCACCGAATTCCTCAAGCCGAAAGGAGCCCCGATACCACGGAGCAGGCGCGGAGCCGGACGGATAGACCTGAGTCACATACCACGGGTGCCGTCGTGTCAGTGGATGAGCGCATGCTGGCCATCATCGAGGCGTTCTACGAGGCGGCGCTGGATGCAAGCCTGTGGCCCGGAGCGCTCGAACAGCTCACCGCATTCACCGAAAGCCAGGCCGCGAGTTTCTGGGTGCTCGACGGGTCGCAGACCCCTCGCCTCCCCACATTCATCTGCGTCAATTTCGACCCGGCCGCGATCAGGGAATATCTGGAACACACCGCCGCAATCGATCCGACGGTGCAATATCTCGTCGCCCATCCTCACCAGCCAATCGTTCACGACGGACTGGTGATCAGCGAGCGTGAGAAGGCCAAGCACCCCTACTACGACTGGCACGAGCGGCTCATCGACACGCGGTTCAGGATGGTGGGACAGGTGCGCTTGGAGCCGTCGGTGCAGGCGGGCGTCGCCTTGCACCGGACACGCACCGCCGGCCGATACGAGCCCCAGGACATCCGGCGATTTGAAGTGCTGCACAGGCACCTCGAGCGTGCGCTGGCGGTCGGATTCCAACTGGGCTCTCTCGGCACGCTGCAGAGACTGACCGCGGAATGGCTGGATCGCAGCCCCGCGGCGGCGTTCTTTCTCGACGGTCGCAAGAGAATCGTCTTCTGCAATCTGCGCGCCGAGGCTCTGCGATCGAAAGAGGACGGAATCCAGTTGCGCGCGAACGGAATCGGACTGCTCCACAAGCAGGATGACGACCGGCTCCAGGCGCTGATCGCTCAAGCGCTCTCGCCCAAGACCTCCCCGACCTCCCTGAATACGGCCATGCGGGCCGAGCGTCCGTCGGGAAAGCGCCCGTACATCATCCTGGTGGCGCCGGTGAGGGGAGCCTATCCCGTCTTATCCTTGATCCGGCCGGCCGTTTCCGTGGTCATCATCGACCCCGATCACGAAGCGTCGCTGCCCGGCGGGCGTCTGCGGGAGGTCTTCGGCCTCACCGAGGCCGAGGCTCGACTCGCGGCCCTTCTGGCGACCGGTGCTGAGCTGCGCGAGGCCGCTCAGAAATTGGGGATCACCTATGGAACCGGCCGGACGCGTCTCGCTCAGATCTTCCAAAAAACGGATACGCGCCGGCAAGCCGCACTGGTGCGGTTGCTGCTCGGAGTGCTGCACGCCTCATGATGGCGTCCGGCTCAATGCGTCGGGACGGGCGTTGACGGAATCGGACCCGGCGACAGCGGGGCCAGATTGCACGTCGCATTGAGCGGCGCAAAGGCGTAGTCGCCATTGGCGCCCTGCCCGGTGATCCGTCGTCCCTCTACTACGTACGACCCGGAGCCCGGATCGAGCACGTTGTTGGACTTGATGAGCAGCGTCAGAGGATGATCGGGGGCAGCGACCTGGACCGCCGCCTGCCGGCCATCGGCAACGACCGTGTAGGCATACGCGCGCGCCACATCGGGGCCGCAACCGAGAATCACGGACTCCGGGAAAAACTCCACGCTGAATCCGCTGGCCGCCACGTAGCTGCCGTTCATGCGCAGGCCCGCAGGCGTCGGCGGTCCGGTATCGCCGTTGTTGAACATGCCCACGAGAACATTCTGTTCCGTACCCACCACGCCCGGGTTGCTGGTCTTACCAAGCACCGGCTTCGCGCAGGTCTGCGTCACCCGCAAGTACTGATAGATCGTGGCGGACCTTTCGGTGAGGGGGTCGTAGCCGTTGTGCACGCCCTCGGGAATCCGGCCTTGCACGGCGATCGGACCTGCTCCGACGAGCGTATCGCCATTGACCGCCAGCAGAATGTCCCGCGGCACATTTGCAATGTCCAGCACGGCTCGATTGCTCGCGAAGGAGATCTTGTAAGCGTGCGAGTCCGGAACCATCCCCTGGCAGCTCAGCGCCACGGACGCGCCGCTGAATTCCAGGCGCCAACCCGTTCCGGTGAAGACACCGGCCATTTGCGGACCGGTGACTTCCTTACCCACCGCGCCCGGAGCCACGGAGCTCAGCAGACCGTTGACATTGGGCATGAGCGAGCCCATCAGCCCATTGCCCACGCACACGGCCATGACACGCCCGGCGGTGACGCAGCGGCGCATCTGCCGCGTCTGCGGATCCATGTGAGCTTCTTGCTGCTGTGCCTCGAATCGCTGCCGGAGCTGGTCCAGCGCCTGCTGCTCCGCGGGCCGGTTCGCGGCCTCCCGCGCCTGTGACGCCTGGACGGCCTTCTGATGGAGTTGCGCCAAGCCCGCTCTCGCCTGAGCCATCGCCTTGCTGTACTCCGCGGGGAACGTCGCGGGGAAAAGCTGCCGAATGATCTGGTTGCGGAAAGGCAGAGAAAATTGAAGCTGGCGCATGGGGCCGCCGGGAAGCATGTACTTCGGGTTGGACTTCTCTATGCTGTAGAATGCCGTGTTGTACGCGAGGCGCAGCTTGCTTTCATCCGCCGTCAGCCCCGCCGCCCCACTCAGGTACTGCCGCGGGCCCGACATCTGCATCAGGATCTGCATGAGCCATGAGAAGGCGGCCATCTGCCGGGCGCCGCTCTCGGCCGGATCGGCGGTCTTCATCCCGCTCATGACCTTGTCCACGGAGGGAAAGTCGGCGAGATAGGGCGGGTTGGTGGCCTGAGCGAGCGCGCTCGGAGCCGAGAGCATGCCTAGAACGGCGGCCGATGCAATGACCGATACGATCGCCGATGCGGCAATCAGCCTGGACCTCATCGTTGCGCCTCCTTTGCGGACGGCGGATTCCACGGGTTACGCCCGCGACGCGCCCTTCAGGGCCCGCGACCCAAGCACCAGCGCGGCGAGTGCCAGCAGATAGAATCCCCATCGCCACGAGAAGGGATTCGGCGCACCTTGCTGCACGACGATGCCCAGGGCCTTGCGCTCCCCGATCCAGGTGGTGAGGAAGCCGAGGATGACGATGGCGAGCGGCGCGGCGTTCAAATAGCGCGACCAGATCGTGCGGATGAAGGGCGCCGCGAACGGCGCGGCCACGGCGGCGAGCGCGAGGAGATTCAAGAACCCGAAGCTGCTTCCGGCCGCGCCGCCGAGGACGGATCTCGGGTCGCCGAAGCTCGTGCCGAGCAGATTCCAGAATGTCCAGGAGATGCCGATCGAGCCTTCCACGTTGATCTCCGCGGTGGAGATGAAGAACATCGCAATCACAACGACGACGGCAGAGACGAGAGCCACCGCTCCCATGCGCCCCGCGAGCGCGCCGATTCCCTCTTGAGCGATCTTGGCGGCGTCCTTGCCACGGTCCTGCGCCACGTTGCCGAATTGATTCAGCCGCTCCTTGGCGAGCTGCCGCGGATCGACCACCGTCAATCCACGGATCACCCCGGCGGCGTCCTCCTCGATATCGACGGTCATGTTGATCGCCGGCGCGACGGGAGATTTCCAGACGCGCTCCAGGATGAATGCCCGCTGCTGGCCGTTCGCCAGAAGGATTCCCGGGCCCGCATCGGGCACCTTGATGATCCGGGCGCGGGTGGTGGACGGCGTGCTTGGCGAGTCCATCTCGTGTCTCCTTCAAACTGGCGTGCGAGGACTGCCCCGCACGTCACTTCTTCCGCAACGGAGGCAGGTAGGTTCCGGGAGGTCCGGTCAGCGAGCCGTCGGCCTGGACGGTGAGGACCAAGCTCCCCGCCTGCCCGTCGCATTTCAGATTGATGTGGTTTCCGGCGGGTTGGTATGTGCACGCCGCGGACTGGCCGGAGAAAGCGAAGGAAGCGCTATCGCTGGACTTCAGATCCAAGACAACGCCGCCGGTCGAATCCGTATACGTGCCTTGGATCCGCGAGCCGCAGCCGACCAGGCCCAGCACCGCGAGCAAGGCAACCAGCGGCGGACGAGCGCCAGCGTTCATGAATCGCCCCCGGCCTCAGTCTGTTACTCCGCTGGAATTATTTTGGGCGGCCGGTCCGGACATCAACTATCAAATGATATGTATCGGGACGGGGCCCGAGCCTTGCGACCTCAAACCGGACGTGATGACGACAGAGGATCGGCGCAAGCGCCTCCCCCCGGCGCACCGCTAGTCGGGTGGGTTGTGCGCCCGCAGGAATTGCACTGAAGCCTCCAGCATTTGCAAGCGAGTCTCACTGCGCGACAGCCAGTGGTCCTCGTGCTTGAGCGTCACGAGCTCGACGTCCTTGTTAGCGCGCTTCATCGCATCGAACATGACTTGGCTCTGCTCGTAGGGCACCACGGTGTCGTCGCGTCCGTGGATCAGCAGAACGGGCACGTGGATCGCATCGATGTGCTCGATGGGGGAGATCGCATCGAGCGTCGGATCGGCCGGCCCGGTAACGCCCATGAACCGATCCCAATAGCGCTGCGTCCTACCCCAGCCCTCTCTCTTCAGGAGGCGTCTGAGATCCGAAATTCCCGCGACCGCGACGGCGCACCGGTATACGCCGGGGTCGAGCGTCACCCCGGCGAGGGCTGCGTAGCCACCGTAGCTCGCGCCGACGATGCACACGCGAGCGGGGTCGACGATGCCTGCCTTCACGAGGTAGCGCACTCCATCGGAGAGGTCCGTTTGCATCTTGCGGCCCCACTGGCCGAATCCGGCTTCGAGGAATTTCTCGCTCAGGCTCGAGCCGCGGTAGTTCGGCCGAAGCACGGCGTAACCCTGGTCCGCGAGCGCTTGCGACCACCAGTCGAACTCCGCGCTATCGCGCGCTGCCGGCCCGCCGTGAGGCAACACGATGAGCGGCAGCTTCTTTACCTCCCGCGCGGCCGGAAGCGTCAGATAGGCGGGTATGGCGCGACCGTCCTGAGCGGAGTAGGTGATCCGGCGAACCTCGAGAGGGCGCCTGACCCCGCTGTACACCGGAGCGAGTAGCTGTGCATGACCGGTCTCAAGATCGATGATGAAGTACGCGAATCCGTGCGCCGCGCCCTCGACGAGGACGACGAACTTCGTGAAATCGCTCGAAGAGGAAACAAGTCTCACGTGCTCGCCCCGAAAGGCTGCGAGGATTTCGTCCCAGCGCTTCTCGACCTGCGGATCGAAGAAGACGTAGTGCGGATAGTCGTCGACGTACGCCCCGCCGACCATCCGATGGGCGCGGCTATCTTCGATCGGGTTCTGAAAGGACTTGTGCTCGCCCATCGGCGGACCCAGCTTGCCGTCCTGAAGCGAGAGGAGCTTCCAGACGTTTCTATCCTCCTCGGGGAACCGGACGATGAGCGTGTTCGGCTCGGTTCCGAAGCCGAGCACCGAAGGAAGATCGATTCCCGCACGGCCAGATGCAACTTCCGACATGGTGCTGCCGCCGCCGAGCCGAGCCAGCAACGCCCAACGCTGCTGCCTATCGTAGTAGTCCTCCTCCGCGATAACCTTACCGTGGAAGCCGACGAGCCAGCCCGCCGTGGACTCTGCACCTTTTTCGATGATCTCTTGCACGCCGGTCGTGAGATCCAGACGAAATAGCGCCGGGTATGTCCGGCTCGTGTAGTACACCCCGCGGATGAAGAGCACTGTGTGGCCGTCCAAGGTCCTCACCATCGGGTCGCCGTCGATGGCGTTCAACCAATGCTCGCCATTTCCCGTATCCAAATGATCGAGCCGGGGAACGATCTCGGCCCGTCGAGTTCGGGCGTCGATCACCTGTAGCTGGAACATCTCGTCTCGAATGCAGCAGAATCCCGCGGGCAGCGTGGTAGCGCTCACGGTGATCAGCACGTGGGTATCATCGGCCCACCCGATGCTCCGCAGCTTCTCCTCCCCGACCCTTATCGGAAGTGCCTTCCTGGGGTCCGCGAGCGGGCCCATCCAGATGATGCGTGCGTCACCGTCGGTGCGTACGAACGCAATCTGCGATCCGTCCGGAGAAAGCGCGACGTCCTCGACTTGCGGCAGTTGACCGTACACCTCTAGAGGTACGGCGCAGGCGGGCTGCGCGCCGATGAGTCCTGCGAGCGTGATGAGTGCGGCGCACGACATCGTCGTAGCGACATGTCGAGACATGAGCCCCCCTCGAAGCTGTGTGCCGGACGGCAATTCTACTAGTTCGCGGCCGTGCCAGTCCGGTGCCCAACATACCGAATCGAATGGTAGAGCGCCAGCACGAGGGCCGATTGCTCGATAGTTTCGCTATTTGAGTGTCAATTTCCCTGGTTGCTCATTTTTCGCGCAGCGGCGACTTCCTGGCCATCCATCAGCACTTTCGACTGCCCGGCCTCTACAATCCTTTTGAGGACAAATGGCTCGTTGAACCGCCGGACTCGGCACCCGGCGAGTCGCCGTGATGGTGAGTCAGCCGCCGATCACCTTGACGCGGTCCGGTGAGCAGCCGATCCAACATCGAACAGAGCCGAAGCGGGTTGACAACCCGGCCCATGGACGAGCTGGTTTCACCTTGGGCGCTGGCAGGCAAAGCTGCTGGCTTGGTCCGTACTTCCCGCTGCCTTCTTCTTGTTTGGGTCACTTCAGCAGTTCTTCTTTGATGGGAATAAGCGCACCTCGAGATTCATGATGAACGGTCTGCTGATGACCGAAGGCATCGATGCCATCAGCATTCCTGCCGTGCGCGCGACGCAATTCAACTCTCGAATGGTCGATTTCTATGTTACCCGAGATGCCACTGAGATGATGGCCTTTGTCCTGGATTGTCATCCGGAAATTGCACAAATTCGCCAGCTCAACCCAGGGCTCTCGGTCATTAAGGACGCACCGAGCATTCACCAATTTGGTCTGAATGATTCCATGAACACTGACGCGCGCGCGCACGCATCCCAACATACGAGAAATACGGTCGGCAACACCTCGTTGGATTCCTCCGAGCC
>JASHTA010000513.1 GCA_030040795.1 Gammaproteobacteria bacterium
AGATCGAAGCTGAGCCAGGAATTTCCGCGGTTCAGACGGGTGCGCAGGCGCTTGAAAAAGCTTGCGCGTTCTTCCGGCTCCTTCGCGGTATCCTTGGGCTTGCGTCCGAACATGAGTCATCCACTCGATGGGGCGTATTGTAGCCTCTGCTCACCGGCGCGGCGCGCACTCACGGCTCCTTCGCATCGTCGGAGGAGCTTGGCGCGGGAGAAGGTTGCGTTTTACGGCCTCGACCGGAATCCGGCCGACGCCGGACCGCGTCCGCGAGACACTGTTCAACTGGCTCGGCAGCCGCGTCGTCGGCGCGCGCTGCCTCGACCTGTTTGCGGGCAGCGGCGCTCTCGGGCTCGAGGCACTCTCGCGGGGTGCCGCATGCGTCGAGTTCATCGAGCAGGATGCCACGGCGGCGCGCGAGCTCGGCCGGCTGCTCGAGGCGTGGGGCGCCCACGACGCCGCCGTGCGCCGCGGCGATGCTCTGCGCATGCTCGAGCACCCGCCAGCCGGGGCGCGCCGGGAGCCGTTCGATCTGGTCTTCGTCGATCCACCCTTTGCCGCGGGCCTCATCGCCGCGGCTGCGGACCGGCTCGAGCGCGGGGGCTGGCTCGCCGAGCGGGCACGAATTTATGTGGAATGCGCCGCGCGCGAGGGCCTGCCTCCGATGCCGGAGCGCTGGACGTTGCTCAAGGCCAAGCGCGCCGGCGAGGTCGGGTATCATCTGTTCGAGCGAGCAACCGGAGCCGGCGAGCCGCAATGAATCGCAACGCAATTTATCCGGGCACCTTCGATCCCATCACCAACGGGCACACCGACCTGGTACGCCGCGCGGCCGGCATCTTCGACAAGGTCGTCGTCGCCATCGCGACCAACGCCGGGAAGGCGCCCCTCCTGCCGCTCGATACCCGGGTAGACCTCGCGCGCAAGGTGCTCGCCGACGTGCCGAATGTCGAGGTCACGGGATACGCGGAGCTCACCGTCGAGTTTGCGCGCAAGCACGGACTGTCCGTCATCATCCGCGGCTTGCGGGCCGTCTCGGACTTCGAGTTCGAGTTCCAGCTTGCCAACATGAACCGCCACCTCTCGCGGGAGATCGAGACGGTGTTCCTCACTCCGCAGGAGCCGTTCACCTTCATCTCCTCCTCGCTCGTGCGGGAAATCGCAGTGCTCGGCGGCGACGTAAGCCAGTTCGTGCACCCCGCCGTCGAGCAGGAGCTGCGGAAACTGCGCCGCGCGTGACGCGAAAGCCTCCGCACCCAATCGTCTACCTGGTGCTGATCGTGCCCTTCGGGGCGCTGAACGGCTACCTGACGGTGGCCCTCGCCTACACGCTTGCGCAAGCCGGCATGAGCGCCGTGCAGGTGGGCGCTCTGGTCGCCCTGTCGCTGGTTCCCCAGACCTGGAAGTTTCTCTGGGCGCCGATCGTGGATGCCACGCTCACTCGCAAGGGCTGGTACGTGATCGGCGCGGCCTTCAGCGCGCTCGGCGTGCTCGCGATGGGCGCTCTCTCGTCGGATGCGACGCGGCTTCATGCGTTCGAGGTGGTCGTGTTTCTCGCGAGCCTCGCGAGCACGTTCCTCGGCATGTCGGTCGAGTCGCTGACGACATACACGTCGGGTGAGCGGAAAGGGCGAGCCGGCGGCTGGCTTCAGGCGGGCAATCTCGGCGGTAACGGCCTCGGCGGCGGCGCGGCGCTGTGGCTCGCGCAGTCCGTGCATAGGCCCTGGCTGGTGGGCGCCGCGCTCGGTGCGGCATTCATGCTTTGCTGCCTCGCGCTCTGCTTCATTGCGGAGCCCACCGGCGCGAAGACCTTCGACGAGCCTCGCGAGGAGAGCATCGCGCACAAGCTCGTCGGCGTGCTGCGAGACCTGTGGCAGGTGGTGCGCGCCCGCAGCGGCTACCTGGCGCTGCTCGTCGTGTTTCTACCGCTCAGTACCAGCGCCGCGACGAACCTGTTCTCGGCGGTAGCCGGCGATTGGCATGCGTCGGCCCGCGTCGTTGCGCTCGTCAACGGAGCGCTGGGGGGAGTCGTCTCGGCGGCGGGATGTCTGGCAGGCAGCTACTTCTGCGATCGCTTCGATCGCCGGGCGGTCTACATCGCTTACGGCCTGCTCCAGGCGCTCTGCGCCGTTGCGATGGCCGCAGGTCCGCGCACCGAGGCCGCCTATGCCGCCTTCACGGTCCTGTACTGGTTCATCGCGGGGCTCACTTACACCGCCTTCTCGGCCGTGACGCTGGAGGCGATCGGACTCGGGGCGGCGGCGACCAAGTACAACGTGTTTGCGTCGCTCTCGAACATGCCGATCGCGTACATGACCGTCGCGGAAGGCTGGGCAAACGGGCGCTGGGGCTCCGGCGGGTTTCTATATGCCGAGGCCGTAGTCGCCGTCGCGGCCATGCTCGTGTTCGGCGGCGCTGTCGCGTGGAGCGGTAGAAAGGCCATTCCGGCGAGCGCTTGAGCGCGCCTCACGCACAGAGAGGCGTTCGGCGAGCGCACGAGCTCGCGTCACGCGTGCAGAGAGCCTTCGGCGACGAGCACGGCTTGACCGCCGACACTCACGTCGACAATCCGGCTATTGTGCGTGCCGATGGAAATATGGATCTCGCTTGGGCGGCCCATCTTCACGCCCTGAAGATTGAGGAGACGCGCCGCCTGTTTCGCCGTGACGGCTCCGTAGTGAAGGAGGTAGGCTCCGAGCGGTCCGCTCGCGCCGCCGGTGGCCGCGTCTTCGGCGACACCCAGGGCCGGCGCAAACATGCGGCTGTACACGGCCGCCGAATCGCTCATGCCGTCGAGCGAGAACGCAAACACACCGAGATCGCCCGTGCCCGCGGCCGCAAAGAACGAGTGCAGCGCTGTCGCGTCGAC
>JASHTA010000514.1 GCA_030040795.1 Gammaproteobacteria bacterium
CATGCATCGCGCTCACACCGGCGGCGTACCCCCCGATATCGCGCGACGGGGTGTCCCATTCTGCGCTCGACAGCAGGCGCGCAAGACCGGGGGCCTCGCTCACGATGCGCCGCAGACGCTCGTCCGCGGTCCCCGGATAGCGCTGCAGAAACTCCTGGCGAGCCACCACGCCGAGCGATGCACGGTCGCCCGAGAACGGAATCAGCCAGTACCACACATCGTGGTGCTCGGGATGCACAGTGATGAGGATCTTGTTGCGGTCGAAGGCGTCGGAGGAAATGTGGTCCGCCACGTGAGTGAAGATCGAGCATCGGACGGGGAATTCGGAGCGGCGCTCGAGGCCGAGGAAGCGCGGCAGAGTACGTCCGAATCCGCTCGCATCGAGCACGAAATCCGCGAGGATCGTGCGAGTCGACCCGTCGGCCGAGCGCGCGGTGACCCTGGAGCCGGCCGCCCCGCAATCGACCGCGACGATCTCCGTGTCGTAGCGGATCTCCGCGCCCTGGCGCTCCGCCTCGTCGGCCAGGAGCTTGTCGAACGCCGCCCGTTGCACCTCGTACGTGGAGGCGCGGCCCGGGGTGAAGCCCTCGCTGAAATCGAAGTCGCCGTACCGCTCACGCCAGGCAAAGGCGGCGCCGTTCTTGTACTGGAAGCCGGCGGCATCCACCGCCTCGAGCATGCCGGCTTCCGCCACAAAGTCGAGGCAGTGCACGAGCAGGCTCTCGCCGATGGAGAATCGCGGGAAGCGCTGCCGCTCGAGCACCAGCACGTCCCGGCGGCGGCGGCAGAGCAGCGCGGAGGCTATCGAGCCCGCGGGGCCGGCGCCGATGACCACGACCTGCCTGCGCTCGCTCGCTGTCATGGCCGCGTGCTGTCGCGCCAGAACGGATAGAAGTTGAACCACTGCAAGGGCTCGAGCCGCACATAGTGCGCGAGGCGGTCGGCGAAGCGCTGGGCCTCGCGCTGGACGAGCGCGTCCCGCTCGGAGCGGTCCCACACGAAGCGCTCCGCAAAGGGCTCGAAATAGACGTGGTTCTTCCCCGAGCGGCGCAAGCAGAACAGCAGGTGCACCGGGCAGGCGAGCAGCGCCGCGAGCACATAAGGTCCGACGGGCAGCGGCGCGATCCCTCCGAGGAAACGGACATCGACGGTGCGCCCGCCGTGGACGGGGACCCGATCCCCCGTGATGACGACCCACTCGCCGCGGTCTATCCGTTCCTTGAGCGCGAGCGCGGTTGCCGCGCTGAAGTCGGTGACCTGCACCAGCTCGACCTCCGAGGCGCCGGCCATCGCGAGCATGCGCGTGAAGTACGACGCGTGCCGCGTGTGCACCAGCACGTTGAGCCGCACGCGCCGATTGAGGCTTGCGAGCGCCCGGCACACCTCCATGTTGCCGAGGTGCGCGCCGATGACGAGACGCCCCCGTCCGCTCGAGGACGCCGCCCTCAAAGCCTCGTGGTTCTCGAACGCGACGTGGCGGTAATCGAGCCGTCCCGACCAGGCATCGAGCTTGTCCAGGATCGCTTGCGCGAACGCCGCGAAGTGCCGATAGGCGCAGCGCCAGCTCGGGGCGAGGCCGCTCTCCGGGAACTCGCGGGCGACGCGTCGCAGGTAATCGCGTGAAATCTCGCGCGCGCGCCGGCCGAACACGAAGAAGTACAAGGTCACCCCATGCACGATCGGTACCGTGAGCGGACGCGACAGCAGCTTCAGGCCGACGACCATCAGGCGCATCAGTACGAGGGCGCCGCGCTCGCGCGTCGTTGCCCAGCTCGACTGGACCACCGCGTCCCCGGAGCTCATGCCAGCTTCCGCGAAACGAGCGCGGGCAGCCGCCAGAGCATCCCGGAGAGGAGCCGCAGCTGCAGCCCGACCATCCGCGCGTTATCGCGCAGGAGCCGGAAGTGCGAGATGCCATCGAGGGGGTAGACGACCCGAGTGCTGAGCCAGCGCAGCGGGACATGCCGCCAGTACAGCCTGACGAGGATCTCCACGTCGAAGTCCATGCGGGCGCCGATATGCTCCTCGCGCACCAGTTTCATCACGGCCCGGAGCGGATAGACACGAAAGCCGCAGAGCGAGTCCGGGATGTCGAGCGAAAGGGTCTCGAGCCAGACCAGCGCGTGCGTGAGATACCGGCCATAGCGCCGCACCGCCGGCATCGATGCATCGAAAATCGGCCGGCCGCAGACGAGCGCATCCGGGTGATCTCGCGCGTCGTCGATGAGGCGCGGAATGTCCTCGAGCGAGTGTTGGCCGTCGGCGTCCACTTGCAGCACATGCGTGAAGCCCTGCGCGGCGGCGGCCTCGAAGCCGACCATCACCGCATGGCCCTTGCCGCGATTCTCCGGCAGCCGCAGGAGGCGCGTGCGCTCGGTCCGCGCGGCAAGCCGTGCGAGCTCGCGAGCGCACTCTGGCCTGGAGCCGTCGTCGACCAGAAAGCAGGGCAGTCCCGCGGCACGCACCGCCTCCAGCACCCGCGCGACGGTCCCCTCGTGGTTGTAGACCGGGATGACCGAGCAGGGTACGAAGCCGATCGACACCGCGGAGCTCCGCGAGGATCAGGACCGGACGAGGCGCTCGACCGCTCGAGCGAGGTCGGACACGGTGCGCACCGACTTGAAGTCCTCGGCGCTCACCTTGCGTCCCGTCGCCCGCTTCACCTGGTCGACGAGGTCGACGGCGTCGATGCTGTCGATCTCGAGATCGTCGGCGAGCCGGGCCTCGGGCGTGATGCGGGCCGGATCGAGCTGGAACAGCTCGATGAGCGAGGCTCGGATCATCTGGTAGACCCACTCCGCGTCCCGCTTGGGGTCCTCTGTATTTAACATACTCAATCGACCTGGCGGACTGCGGCGAGCTCCGCCGCGAACATCTGCAGCAGGTGCTCGTTGAGCGCACGCGCCGCGATCGGAGCCGGCGCGCCGCGCTTGAACGGCGCGAGGTCGAGGTCCGTGCCCGCACGCAGCGAGAAGTGCGCCCGCCGTTCCGGGATGCGGTACCAAGGCTCGCCCTTCGTCAACGTAGACGGATTGCACCGGATATACACGGGCGTCACCACCGCAGCGGCCCGCACGGCAATGGCAGCCGCTCCCCTGTGAAACTGCAGCGGCCGTCCCGGCACGGTACGCGTGCCCTCCGGAAAGATTATTACACTTTGCCCTGCGAGCAGGGCTTCCGAAGCTCCCTCGATCATCCGATCCGTCGGACTGTTGCTCACGTACCCGGCGGCGACTACGAGCCAGCGGGTGAGCGGATTGTGCCACAACGCTTGCTTCACGATGCACGTCGAGCTTGGAGTCAGCCCGAGCAGAACCACCGCGTCGATCAGCGTCGGGTGATTGGCGACGATGAGCTGTCCCGGCCGTCCGAGCCGCTCGGCGCCCTGGATCTCGAAGGAGAGCACGCCCGTCGCGCGGATGAAGCCGGCGAACCACCGCATCGTGCGCCCGACGATCCGGCGCCTCCGCAGGCTCCGAGCGCTCGACTCCCCGGGCAGCAGTGCGACGACCGGGATCGCAAAGAGCGACAGCGCGAGGCAGCCGGCGCCGAACACGGCGAAGCAGAGCGCGGTCGCGGCGAGGCGCCGGAGGCCGTGCTCGCGCCGGGTCGTTGTCGCGTTTGAGATATTCTTCACGCGCCAAGTATTGCATCGGCGGCCGATGTGCCGTAACGTTCGCGCCGCGTTGCGAGAGGCAGCGCCGCTCGCCGAGTCGCGAGAGGCCGTGCCGCCGCTGCGCTGAGCTGCGTCCAGCACCGGAGGTGTGGCGAACCGATGAAGAAGCGCAAAGCGTCGACTGACAGCGACCCTGGGCCCCGTCTTCAACGAGTCTCTCAGTACCTAGAGAGGTATTTCCCGGACTTTTTCGCCGAAGCCCGATTCCAGGTCGGCGACGACGACTACTTCCTCTACGCCCGCTTCGGGCAGTACCTCGCCCGGGCCATCGAGCAGCACCGGGCTCCCTTGAGCAAGATCAACCGCGGGTTCACCGTCCTCAACAAGATGGCGCGGGTCTCCGCCAAGTACCCGCGGATCCGCCAGATGCTGGTCTCGGGCCCCCTCGAGTACATCGTCGATGCGCCGAGAGCGCGCCAGCTCGCCCTGAAGAGGCTCTCGCCGGTCGCGCAGGGATACCTCGAAAGCCTCTGCGAATGATGCCCTGTGCAGGGAATCGCTGAGGCCCGGGCGGCAGCGCCAGCGCTGCCGGCGCCATCAGCGGCCGCCTCAGCACCACCGCCGCCGCGACCATGGCAGACCACGCCCGTGAAGTTCGCGAGTTCTGGTTCGGGCGCCTGCCGCTCACCGCGGCGAGGCTCGAGGAGCGCATGCGATTCTGGTTCGGCGGTGAGGAGACCGAGGCGGTCCGGCGCCAACGCGACCACGCGATCGGCGCACGCTTCGAGCCGCTCGTCGTGGAAGCGGCCCAGGGGAAGCTTGCCCCTTGGGCGGACAGTCCGCGGCGTCGCCTGAGCCTCATCCTTCTGCTCGACCAGCTCCCGCGAAACATCTATCGGGGCACACCCCGCGCATTCGCAGCCGACCGGAGCGCGCTGGGCCTCACGCTGTCCGGCATCCAGTCGGGCGCGGATGCGGCACTCGCCGCGGTCGAGCGGATCTTCTTCTATATGCCCCTGCAGCATGCCGAGTCGCTCGAGGCGCAGGACGAGTCCCTCGCCGCCTACCGGCGGCTGCGCGAGGAGGCTCCGAAGGAGCTTGAGTCCCTGTTCGCATCCGTCCTGCAACATGCCGAGGCGCATCACTCGATCATTCAGCGCTTCGGGCGCTTCCCGCACCGCAATCGCATTCTCGGCCGTCCGACGACGCCGGAGGAGCAGGCCTACTTGAGCGCGGAGCCCGAGTGCAGGTAGCGCTCGAGCTCCCGAAGCCGCCGTTCCAAGCGATGTTGCGTCTCGAGCAGCTCCACGGCGAGCGCGGCGCCGCTGACATTGACTCCGAGGTCGTGCATGAGCCGCGCGACGATCCGCATGCGTGGCAGCACGGTGGCGGGCACCTGCCACTCCCGAGGGGAGCGGCCCCTCGGTGCGAGGACACCGAGGTCCGCAAGCTCGGCCATGACCTCGAGGCTCAGATCGCATGCCCGGCAGAGCGTCTCGACGCCCATCCAGTCTTCCTCACTGAGAAGATGCCCCCTGAGCGATTCGATTGCATTCGTCATGCCGTCACCTCGGCAGGCCCGCTCGCGGGTCGAACGCCAGCTCGCGGCTCATCTGCTCATATAACGCGCGCGCCGCGGGAGAGTCCGCGGGCGGCACGACCACTTTCAGCGAGACATACTGATCGCCCGGCGGCTGACCCGGAAGACCCCGGCCACGCAGGCGCAGCCGGCTCCCGGTCTGCGAGCCCGCCGGAATCTTGAGCTCGACGGAGCCGCCGAGCGTCGGCGTGGTGACCGTCGCTCCGAGCGCGGCTTCCCATGGTGCAACGGGCAGCGTCAGAGTGACATCACGTCCGTCCAGTTGATAGAGGACATGCGGCATGACGTGCACTTCGAGGTAGAGATCGCCCGCCGTACCCCCGTCCGGGGCCGGCTCACCCTGTCCGGCCAGACGAATGAGCTGGCCATCGGTCACGCCCGCGGGTATCGAGACGCGCACGGTATGCGTGGCCAGCTCGACGTGGCCATCGGGCTTCACCTGCGGGCGCTTGAGCTCGAGCATGCGCGACGCGCCGGCATACGCTTCCTCCAAACCGATATCGAGCCGAGCATGATGGTCGCGCCCGCCACGGCGCGCCCCTGCCTCGCTGAAGGGGCTGCCCGCGCCTCCGCCGAAAAGGGAGGAGAAGAACTCGCTGAATCCACGGCCCCCGCCGTCGAACTCGAACTGGTAAGCGCCCCGTCGGGCTCCCGGTCCCTGTGCCGGCCCAGACCCGGCACCCGCACCGGGAGCTCCGCGGAACTCAAAGCCGCTCGCCCAGTCCGGAGGCGGCCGGAACGACTGGCCCTGCTTCCACTCGGAGCCGAGCTGGTCATACGCCGCGCGTTTCTCCGGATCCTTGAGGACCTCGTAGGCTTCTTGGACCTCCTTGAACTTCTCCTCCGCGTTCGCCTCCTTGCTGATGTCCGGGTGGTACTTGTGCGCAAGCCTGCGATAGGCCTTCTTCACCTCGTCGGCGGTTGCGCTTCGCTCAACACCCAGCGCCTGGTAGTAGTCTCGGTATTCCATGCGGCTCACAGCTTGGCACGAGCCGTTCATCATGGGGACGGGCGGGAGGCGATTTCAATCCCTCGTGCACCGCCGCGGGGCGCCCGGGCGCCACAAACGCCACGAGCGCCACGAGCGCCGTGAGCGCCACGGGCGCCATGAGTGGTCCCGCAGGGGCATGGAAATTGCAAATCCTCGAGCCTAACGGACTGCCCCCGCCGCACGACGCCCCGCTCATGCGCTTACTGCGACCGCCACACTCGAAGAGCCTCCGGGCTTTCTGCCTCGCCGCCCGGCACCGCAGCTTCAAGACCGCGGCGGATGAGCTCTTCCTCACGCCCTCCGCCGTCAGCCACCAAATGAAGGAGCTCGAGGATGCGCTCGGCGTGCGGCTCTTCGAGCGTAAGACGCGCGCGCTCGAGCTCACCGCGGCCGGCCACGCGCTGCTCGAGGAGGTCGGGCCGCTCCTGGAGGCGATCGACCGCAGCCTCGCGCGGATCGCGCGGCGTAATCGCCGCTCGGTGCTGCGGCTGCTGCTGCCTCCGTTCTTCGCGTCGGAGCTGTTCGTCCCCCGCATCGCGGGCTTCTGCGAGGCGCATCCGCACATCGACATCCAGGTGGATACGCACGATCCGCGCCCTTCTGCGCACCCACCGGGCGTGGACGTGTCGGTCCTGCTGTCCGACACGGTCCCGCAGGGCTTGAAGACCTGGCGCCTGTTCTCGCTGTCGCTGGTAGCCGCCTGCGCGAGAGAGCATGCCGCGGCCGCCGCGCGCCTGGGTTCCAATGTCTTTCGCGAGATGTCGCTCATCGTTCACCGCTCGCGCCCGTCCGCCTGGAGCAGCTGGGCGCGGGAAGTCGGGCTGGAGGAGCCCGAGCCGAGGAGCGTGATCGAGCTCGACACGATGCTCGCGGTGGTGCGCGCCGCTGAGCGCGGCGCGGGCATCGCCCTGGTGCCCGAGGCCCTGTGCGGCGCGCGGTTCCAGTCGGGCCTGCTCGTGCGCCTCTTTCCGGTGGAGCTCGCGACGCTCGATACCTATTTTCTCGCGGCCCGGACGAAGGACACCGAGCGGCCGGAAGTCGCGGCCTTCTCCCGCTGGATGCTGGACCATTGCGCGCGCCCGTCCATTATCGGGCAGAGCGAGCCGGCCTGCACCGGCTCCGGGCAGCTCGACATTCAAACAACCGTGACGGACTTCGCACCGGCGCGGCGCGCCTCGGCCGCCGAGCGATGAGCGCGGATCAATCGTCCGCGCAAAACTTTTCGTTTGTCGCGCTCCACAGCGCTCTCTATCGTGACGACGCGCCCGAAGACACGGACGCTTCATCACGGACAGGAGACTGCGATCATGAGCTCGACGCTGAGGACCTCGACGCGGAGGACATTGACACTGAGGAGATCGACTTTGAGCGGACCGGCGCTGCGCAAGCGAGCCGGAGCGAAGGCCTTGGGCACCGCCGTTGCCGCGGTGATGATCGCGGCTGCCGCGCACTCCGGCGCCGCAAGCGCCGCGGCACACCCCGGCGCCGCACACACGGAAATGCCCTATTCGGGCGCGGCGCGCCCCAAGCTCGTGCTGTCCGGCTACGGGGACCGCGCGGCCGGCGCCACTTTGCTGGCCGGACACTACGGCACCGTGATCGAGGAGCTGGGCGGCCACGGCCCGAGCTTCGCCCGGGACGCGGTGGCCGCGAGCACCAATCTCTGCATCGCCTACATCATGACGGCGAGATGGAGCGCGGCGCACCCGGCCTGCGACGAGGCCGTTGCGCTCGCCGCGCTCGATGTGCCGGAGCGCGATCTGCTCTCGCGCGAGATGCACGGCGAGCAGATGGCGGTCGCCTACTCGAACAGGGCCGTTCTGCACTGGCTCGAGAGCCGTCCCGCAAGCGCGGCCGAGGACCTGTCGAAGGCCCGGGCGCTGGAGCCGGGATCGGAGGCCGTGTCGCAGAACCTCGCGGCGCTCCGCAGCAGGAGCGGCGCCGGAGTGCTCGCCGCCACGAGAAAGTGAGCGGTGGGAGAGAAGGGCACACCGCCTCCTCCCCCCGGGGCGGTGTGCCCGACCTCACGCCGGACTGCGTTACGCCGGACGGCGTTTGCGGCGCAGCCGCGCCGCGCCGCGGGAGGTAGCCTCGAACCCCGGCCTTGCGAGCGGAACCTCGCTGACCGGACCATATCGGACGAGCGATGCACGCACCTTGGCGGCATCGCCGATGACGACGACGACCGTTCGGCCCGGATCCGGGAACGCCTCGGCAATGACGCGACGCGTGTCCTCCAGACGTACACCTCGCAAGGCAGCGCCGTAACCCGCGATGTACTCGGGCGCGAGGCCGTAAGCTTCCATCTCGCCGAACGCAAACGCCCAGTCCGCGGCGGTCTCGAGCGAGAGGGGATACTGGCCGAGCGCGTAAGTCCGCGCCGACTCGAGCATGTCGCGAGAGACGCCGTCGCTCTTCAGGCGCGACAGCGTGAGCAGCGCAAGGTCGAGGGCCCGCGCGGTGTGCTCGGTCTGTGCGAGAGAGCGAATCGCGAACTCCGCCCGGGCGGCTCCGCGCGTGAAGCTCGAGGCCGCCTCGTACGAGAGGCCCGAGCGGATGCGCAGCGCGCTGTTGAGCAAGGAAGTGAAGCGCCCGCCGAAGAGCATGTTCACCAGATCGAGCGCCGCGCGCCTGCGATAGTGCTTGTCGACTCCGAGTCCGCCGATCCAGAAGCAGCTTTGCGCGGCGCCCGGACGATCGATCAGCAGCACACGCCTGCGCCGGATCTGCCGCGGCCGGGCGAGAGAGGGAAGGCGCACCGCGGCTCGGCGCCAGCCTCCGAACGCGGCCTCCGCTGCCCTGGTGAGCCATTCCACGTTCACATCGCCGGCAAAGATCAGCGCCAGCCGATCGCCACCGAAGTGCGAGCGGTAACAGCGCGAGACGTCCTCGATCGAGATCGACTCGAGCGAGTCCTCGCTGCCCATGACCGGCTTGCCGTAGGGATGACCCCGGAACAGAAATACGCGGCCATAGGTGGCGAGCAGCTCGGCCGGGTCGGAGTCCTTGGCCGCCTTGATGAGCTCGATTTGCCGCGCACGCAGCTTCTCGAGCTCCGGCCGGGACCAGCGGGGCGCCAGGAGCGCATCCGCGAGCAGCTCGAGCATCCGCTCCTGATGCTGCGAGAGAAACTGCCCGGTCACGACGACATGGTCGGAAGTCGTGGCGGCGTTGAAGCTGCCGCCGATCCGCTCGATCGCATCCGCAAACTCGAAGGCATTGCGGCCGCCCGCGCCGGTGGCGAGCAGACCCGCTGCGAGCGCGCTCAGCCCGGATCGGCCGGCCGGGTCACAGCGAGCGCCGCCGCTCAGGATCGCGCAAAACGAGACGAGCGGCACCTCGCGCCGCGGCACGATCACGAGCCTCGCGCCGTTCGGCAGGATCCGCCGCTTGTACGGCGGCACCGTCACATCGTGCGCCGGTCGCAGGGTCCTCATCACGCCGGACGACCAGGCTCGGTCGGAATGAGCGTGCCCACGGTTCGCCTGCGGGGATCGAGAACCGCCCGCGCAGCGGCCTGAACCTCGGCTCTCGTCAATGCCTCGTACCGAGCCGGCGCATCGAACAGCGCGTGCCAGCCGCCCCGCATCACCTCGTACTCGCCGAGAAGGTGGGCTTTTCCGTCGATCGTCGCGAGCTGGCGGAAATGAGCCGCCGCCGCAAGGCTCTTTGCACGCTCGAGCTCGGCCCGTGTCACGCCTCGCTCGACCACTCGCTCGAGCTCGCGATCGAGCGCCGCGCGCACGGCGAACGGGTCGGCTCCTTCCGGCAGCGTGAGGTGCAGCCAGAGTAGCCCGGGATCGAAACCGTCGTGCCAGTCGCCGACGACTTCCACGGCGAGCTTCAGATCCTCCACGAGCAGCCGGTGCAAGCGAGAGGCGTCGCCTTCGACGAGCATCGCGAGCAGCAGCCTCAACGCCGGGCCGCGCGGATCGCCCGCCGCGAATGCCTTGTACGCATACTGAAGCAGCGGCGTGCGGCCCTTTCGGCGCAGAACGACCCGGCGCTCGCCGACCTGCTCGGGCTCGCGGACGCGGACCGCCGGTGGAGGCTCCCGCCGCGCGATGGGGGCGAGATAGCGGCGCGCGAGCTCGAACGCTCTTTCGGGCTCGAGATCTCCGGCCAGCGCGAACGTTTGATTGCCCGGCGCGTAGTAAGTCCGAAAGAACCGGCGCAGGTCCGCGAGCCGCCACGCTCCGATGTCGGAAGGCAGGCCGATCGTGGGGAACCGATAGGGGTGCGCGATGAAGGCCGCGGCCTGTACCCGCTCGCTCAGCAGCCCCGCATGATTGTCGTCGACACAAAGCCTGCGCTCCGAGCGGACGACTCGCCGCTCGCATTCCACCACGTCCGGGACGAAGCTCAGGTTTGCGATGCGGTCGGCCTCGAGTCTGAAGACCAGCTCGAGCGACTCGCGCGGAAACCAGTCCTGGTACACCGTCACATCGTCCGTCGTGAACGCGTTGCTCGCGGCACCCCGAGCCTCCATGAGCCGGTCGAACTCGCCCGGACCGAACCGGGCCGTCCCGTTGAACATCATGTGCTCGAAGAAATGCGCAAGCCCGGTGAGCCCTCGGGTCTCGTTGCGGCTTCCGGCTCTCACCCAGTTATTGAGCACGACGCTCGGAATCGCCGCGCTCGGCCAAACGATGACTTTGAGGCCGTTCGAGAGCGTCGTCTCGCGAACGGCCGCGCGGTCCCTCGCCGTCGAAGCAAGCGATCTCGAGCCCGCGTGAGCGTCGCCGGACAGAGTGCGGGAAACCCGGGGAGCGACGCGCTTCATGGCGAGCAGTTTAGCGTTCTCGAGAGTCGCGCAAGGCGCCGGGTCACCGCGCGAAAACGCGGCTACGCTCGGCACGCCGCCCGGCGGCTCACAGGCACGTGGATTGCTGCGCCGGATCGATCGGCGCGCGCCGCGTACGCACCTGCATAAAAAAACGCCGCGAGCGGGGGAAACGCATCGCGGCGTCCTAGAGAGCGAACACCGGGGAAGTTGTTCGCAATTCTTCTGAGAGCCTCCAGCATCCTCGTTCGATGTCCGGCGCGGCGTCTCGAGCCTGTCAGCGCGGCCCGGGGGAACGAGCCGCCGTGATGCAGGGGGAGCAAGGCGCGTGCCAGGTTGGCTCCCCCATAGGAAACAGCGGCTTAGCTATTTGCTGTGACGGCCGTCACCGTGACGAAATTTGTCAAAGGCCGACCGGACCATGCGGTTCCTGTCAACGTTCGCGGCGGATGAGGCGATAATGGCCCGGTCCCAGCTACCCGAACCCAGCTACCCGAAGCGCTCATGAAAGAAACACCCAGGCGGCGGCTGCTCGACTTCCTCGGAGGCTCACCCACGTTCGTCGCGGAGGGCTGTCTCGTCACGGGCGATGTGGAGACCGCAGGTCCGCTCGTTCTGTGCGGAGTCGTTCGTGGGGACGGCCACGTTCGCGGCGCGCTCAGCATGGCGGCGAAATCGGAGTGGGAAGGCGAGATCCGTGCAGAGCAAGGCGTCGTCGCGGGTAAGGTGACCGGCGTCCTCAGCATCACCGGCAAGCTCGAGATCGGCGCGACGGCCGTCATTCGCGCGCGCGTGAGCGCGCGATCCATCGCCATTGCGAAGGGCGCCGTGATCGACGGCGAGCTCATCGTGACGAGCGGACAGCCCGTCGTCAGCTTCGAGGAGAAGCGTCACTCTCGATCCGGCGAGTAGCCGGGCGCCGGCGCCCCGTCGCGCGAGGCCGGCTCATGCCGTGCCGTATCGCGCCAAGCCTTCTCGTGCGAGGCCCCGTCGAGCTCTGCCGCCGCCTTGCGCTCCGCCCAGGTCCACCCCGATAGGCGCTCGAAGAAGCCGCAGTGCCCGCCGCGCCGTGTCACGACGACGCGCAAGGCCGGCGATGGCGCGAGCCGGTCGAGGTCGCGCGCCGGAATGATCGGATCGTCGAGGGCCGCGATGACCGTCGTGGGAACGGTGAGGTGCGCGAGCCGCGGGCCGACGACCGCGTAGCCGCGCAAATACTCCTCCAGGCTTGCAAACTGCGTAAACCGCCGCACGAGCTCCGCGGTCATGTGCCGCAAGCTCGCCATCCGAAGCAGATCGGAGAAGTCGTACTCGTCCGGCCACGCCGACTGCTTGAGCAGCAGCGAGCGCATCCACTTGCGGATGAAGTACCGGTGGTAGGCCCTGAATCCGTTCTCGAGCGCATCGAGCGTCGCTTCGGGGTCGAGCACCGGCGAGATCGCGACGACCTTCGCAATGTCGAGGCCGGCTTCCTCGGCCTGCGCCGCCACTCGCATCATGAAATTGCCGCCGAGCGAGAAGCCGGCGAGGTGCAGCGGCTTGTCCGGGAACGCCGCCTGCACGCACCGCACGGCACCCACCACTTCCGGGAGGCGGCACGAGTGAAAGAGCTCGCGATTGAGGTGGTGGGTGTCGCCGTGATCGCGAAGGTTGAGGCGCAGGACGTCAAAGCCACGCTCATACAGCTGCTGCGCGAGCGAGAGGACATAGATCGAGTCCGCGCTGCCTTCCCAGCCATGCAGCAGCACGGCAACGCGCGAGCCCGCCGTGTGGCCGCCCCGCGCACCGGCCGCGCCGTCGCTCCGCGCGCCTGTCGCGCTGCCGCTCACCGCGGAGGCCGCGTGGAACGCCTGCAGCCGAACACCCTCCCCGCAGTCGAGCAGCTTCGCCCGGCTTGCCGCGAGAACCGGCCACAGCCGCCGCTCGAGCCGGCGGCGGCGCTGCGGGAGACTCGGCACGATCGATTGGATGTGGCGGTTGCCGAGCCACCGGGGCGGACGGAAGCTTGCGTCTAACTCAACGGTCATTCGCGACGATCGGTGCGCAGCGTCGGCCTCGTGCGGACAGGGCGCCGAGCAGCGCTCGCCCGCTCAGCGCACCCGGATCTCGATCCGGTTGTTGGCGCTCGCGGCGCGATTCCATTCGCCGGCCGTCAGCGCGTCCGATATCGGAGGATAGGCGACGATCGTCGACTTGGCGTCCCCGGATTCGACCTGGACATCGGCTGCACCGTGCGAGGCGCTGCGCAGGGTCGCCGCGAGATCGGCGAACTCGAGCGAGACGTGCTCCGGCTGGGGCCCGGAATCGTCGGGGACGCTGCTCACCACGGAGCACTGCGAATACGCCGTATCGTCGGGCGGGAGCATGAATCCGTCCGTGGAATCGCCCGCCAAGCAGAAGCGTCCTGAGAAGATTTTGATGTCGACCATTCCGTGATAGCCCTGCGCGACGAGCCGATCGAAGAGCTGGCGCAACACATCGAGCCGCGGCCCGCTCAGCGGATCCTCTCCATAGGGCACCACCTCGACGATCGGCTTGGGCGCTGGAGCCGCGTCCGCCCCCGTCGAGTTGAGGGGTAAGGCAGCTTGCGCCGGTTCCAGTCCCGCCGTTGCCGGTCCCACCGTTGCCGGTCCCGAGCCCTTGGCGGCGCCCTGGGCCGCGGCGAGCGCCGCATTCAGCTGTGCGACCTGTGCGGCAAGAGCGCCGCGCTGCACCGACGCGCGGTTCGCGACGGAGAGACTGGCAATGGCGACGATCGCCGCAATCGCGGCGACGACCCAGCCCCAAAGCACACGGCGCCCCGCGGGGCCCTCTCCCTCGGGCAGCCGCCCGAGCGCTCTCTCGAGCATCGCGTGAAGATCCGCCTTGATGCGGTTCGACTGGCCATCGAGGGTCGCGACGAGCGCGCGCCGCAGCTCCGCCAGATGCTCTCTTAGAGCGACTTCGGTGAGGGGCCGCGCGACGGGCGCGGTTGAGTCCAGGTCATCGTCCGAACCGCTGCTCACCTGATGGAAGGTGCTCTGCTCGTCGGTCCGCCGGTCGGGCAGAAGATGCAGCTGATAGAGTACCTTCGAGACATCGGCGGGCCTGATCTGCTTCGGCAGGACGCCGACGGCGCCCAGAGCGCGGGCCTGGCCGACATACAGCTCACCCTCCTGGGAGGTGTACATCAAGATCGGTATCGTGGCCGTGCGCGGGTTGTTCTTGATCGTCCGTACGGCCTGGAATCCGTCCATGCCCGGCATGAGGTGATCCATGAAGATCACGTCGGGCCGGTG
>JASHTA010000515.1 GCA_030040795.1 Gammaproteobacteria bacterium
ACGGCGATCGTCTTTGCGCGGTAGCTCGAGGGGACGGGACGCCGCAGCAGCGGCCACAGGGTGCCCGCCGCGACGAACAGATAACGGAGCAACCCCGAGAGCAGCACCCAGGCGCCCGCCTTGCCGAACTGCCACGCGAGGACCGCGAGCACCGCGACCAGCACGGCATCCGTTTCCATGTCAAAACGAGCGCCGAAGCCGCTCGCCATGCGAGTGCGGCGCGCGAGCCAGCCATCGACGCCATCCAGCAGAACGACACCCATCCCAACCGCCGCGGCGGCCATCGGCGCGCCGCTGTCGGACCGCTCGCCGATCAGCCCGGCCATCAGGACCACGAGCGTCCCCCTCATCACGGTCACGCCGTTGGCAGGTCCAAAGTCCCTGAAGGGGTGATGGGCCGCCAGGCCAAGGAGCGCCACTACCGCACCGGCGCTGAAGAGCGCGAGGACCTTTACAACGTAGAATGCACTGAGCTGCAATCGAGCCGCGACGAGCAGCCCCAGGGCCATCAGCAACAGCGCCGCGGCCAGCATCCAGACGAGAGCGCCGTACAGCAACCCTCGATGCCGAGGCTCGGAGATCGCCAGGGTGAGTGACAAGTTTGAAAGCTCTGCTGCGGCCGGCTCGGACGTTCCGGCGCCTAAATTTCACTCTACAGCACCGCCGCCGCGTGCGCTGAATTTTCTGGTGCCGGGAGACCTGCGCGCCGCCACGGGCGGGTATGTCTACGATCGCCGCATCATCGCTGGCCTGCGCGAGCTGGGCTGGCGAGTCACGGTTCATGCGCTGGATGCGAGCTTTCCTCACCCGAGCCGCGCCGCGCTCGCACACGCCGGCAGCGTGCTCGCGAGCCTACCCGCGCACTCGTTGGTTCTCGTGGACGGCCTGGCACTCAGCGTCATGCCGGAGGTGCTTCGAGCGCACGCCTCGCGGCTCGATCTGGTCGCGCTGATGCACATGCCGCTCTCCGCCGAGTTCGGGATCGCGCCCGAGCTCGCCCGGCAGCGTTGGCAGTGGGAGCGGGATGCTTTGCATGCGGTCCGTCACGTGATCGTCACGAGTTACCGCACGCGGCAGAGGCTGCTTGCGTACGATATCTCGCCGGAGCGAGTCTCGGTCATCGAGCCGGGGACCGACGAGGCGCCTCTCGCGCGACGGCGTCCGGGCCCCCACATCGAGATACTCTGCGTCGCCACTTTGCACGCGGGCAAGGGCCATGACTTGCTTTTCGACGCGCTCGCGCCGCTCGTCGAGCTGCCGTGGCATCTGACGTGTGTCGGGAGCGACACTCGAAGTCCGCAGACCGCGGTAGAGCTGCGTGCGCAGCTCGCGAGACTAGGCTTGTCCGACCGACGGAACTTGTCCAACCGGCGGAGCTTGTCCAACCGGCCGGGCTCGTCCGACCGGCTGAGGTTGCCCGACCGGATCACGCTGACCGGCGAGGTCGAGGCTCACGCCCTCACGCGTTACTACCTCGACGCTGATCTCTTCGTGCTGCCGACTCGCTTTGAAAGCTACTGCATGGCCGTCGCGGAGGCACTGGCTCACGGCCTGCCGGTCGTGAGCACCGCCACGGGCGCGATTCCCGAGCTGGTCGGTACGCAGGCTGGAGTCGTGGTGACGCCCGGCGATCGTGACGGCCTCCGTCAGGCGCTCTCGCGCGTTCTGCGCGAGCCCGCTCTGCTCGCCAGACTCGCGGAAGGGGCTGCCGCAGCTCGCGGCCGCCTGCCGCGCTGGCCGGATGCTTTGGCCCGCGTGGCATCGGTGCTCGAGGGTGTCGCGGCGAGGCGAGACTGAATCGCTGCAACCGCGCGGGGCGCGGGGTCGCGGTTCCCGGGGCCGCGTCGGCCCGGATCCACGCCGACGCTACGGCTGCCGCTTCTTCGGCCGCTGCCATCCGGGGACGGACATCTGCTTGGCTCGACCGAGAGTGAGCTGCCGCTCCGGCGCGTCCGATGTGATCGTGGAGCCCGCACCGATCGTCGCACCGGCGCCGATGCTCACCGGCGCGACCAGCATGCTCCCGGAGCCGATGAACGCTCCATCACCGATGTGGGTCTGCCACTTGTTGGCGCCGTCGTAGTTGCACGTGACGGTGCCGGCCCCGACATTGACGGCGGTGCCGATGACGGCATCGCCCAGATAGGTGAGATGGTTGGCCTTGCTCTGCGCGCCGATGCGCGTGTTCTTCACTTCGACGAAGTTGCCGATGTGCACGCCTTCGTCGAGAGATGACGAGGGGCGAAAGCGCGCAAAGGGCCCGATGCGGCACGCTCGTCCGATGAGCGCTCGATCGATGACGCAGTGAGCGAAGACTTCCGTGTCCGACCCGATCTCGCAGTCGCGGACGATGCAGCCAGGGCCGATGCGCACGCGGTCGCCGAGCTTGACGCGGCCTTCCAGGATCACGTTCACGTCGAGCACCACGTCGCGTCCCGCTTCGACCGTTCCCCGCACATCGAGCCGCGCCGGGTCGATGACCGTGACTCCGGCGAGCATGAGCTCGGTCGCCTGCCTCAGCCGGTACGCGGCCTCCACCTCGGCGAGCTGCGCCTTGTCGTTGACGCCGAGCACTTCCGTCGCGCTGGGGGCTACGAGCGGCTCGACGGCCATGCGCTCAGCGACCGCCATCGCGATGACATCCGTCAGATAGTACTCGCGCTGCGCGTTATCGTTCTTCAGGCGGGCGAGCCATCGCTTGAGAGACCGGGCGGGCGCGACCATGACGCCCGTACTGCACTCGCGCAGGGCGAGCTCGCGCTTGCTCGCATCGCGCTGCTCCACGATGCGGCGGACGCGGCCACGCGAGTCGCGAACGATCCGTCCGTACCCGGTCGGCTCGTCGAGCATCACCGTCAGAAGCGCGAGGGCATCCTCGCGAGCACGCTCGAGCAGCTGGCGCAGTGTCGAGGACCGCGTGAGGGGCACGTCTCCGTAGAGGACGAGCACGCGATCGTCGTCGGCGAGGCGAGGCGCAACCTGCTGCAACGCATGCCCGGTCCCGAGCTGCTCGGACTGCCGGACCCAGGAGACCGGCTCGCTCTTCAGGGCCTCACGCACCTGCTCGCCGCCATGGCCGTAAACGACGTGGATCGATGCCGGATCGAGCGAGCGCGCAGTGTCGATGACGTGTTGCAGCAGCGGCCGCCCGGCAAGCGGCTGCAGGACCTTCGGCAGATCCGAGCGCATGCGCTTCCCCTGGCCCGCGGCGAGGATCACGATAGTGAGAGCAGCGCGCGCGGGCTCCCGGTTTCGGTCGGGATCCCGGTTTCGGTCGGGCTCCCGGCTTCGATCGGGCTGCCTTCTCGAGTCACGACGCTGGGGAGCGGATCCGCGCGGCGGCGTCATGGGTGCGCGCTGCGAGTCTCTCGGAGCGCCAGCCGATGCCGGCGGCAGGCCTGCGAGTCGAGACCTCTCGCCTGGTCGATCGTCCGGAGCTTCGCGGGCATGCGAGCGCCGACGGAGATCTGCGGATTCGAGTGAATGTCACCCTCCTCGGTCTCGCGCCGCCGGATGATACGGCGCGCGCTGGCGAAGGCATCCTCGAGCGAGCACGCGCCCGGCATCGAGTCCTTGACGAGCGCCTCCCCGAAGTACGTGAGGTCGCGATCGTCGGCGCACCCGAAGGAGCTGTGTCTCGAGTCCGCGGCGGTCATGATGAGCGACGT
>JASHTA010000516.1 GCA_030040795.1 Gammaproteobacteria bacterium
ATCAGTTGCATCGGCCGCGCCTAGGCAGCACTCGGCCCCGCCGCAAAATGTTCCCGTGCTACAGCCGGCGTCTGAGCCGGCCCAGGTCCGCGCTCCCAAGGTGGCAAGCGCTGCGGCGCCTCGTCCTTCAACCGCTGCCGCTCCGGCGTCCGCTGCTGCGATGCCTGCCGCGCCCACACCTGTCGCGGCCATACCCGTCGCGCCCACGCCTGCCTCTCCAGCGCGCAGGGCCTCGGCATCCAACGCACCGGCGTCGACCGCGCCAGCGCCGACCAGGGCCGGGCCAGCACCGGCCGCGGCGGCATCGGCTTCGCCGGCCTCCTTGGCCTCGGCGACTCCGGCAGCTCCCGCGGCCCCTCCCCAGGCCTCGCGCGCGCAGAGCGGCGGATCCGTGTCCGCTGCCGCTGCCGCTGCCGGCAAAGCCGACAAGCGTGCGCCCGCAGGCTCCAAGCCGTCGGCCGGAAAGGCCGCTACGACTTCGCCCTCGCGACTGTCGAACGTGCGCGAGGTGATGGCCTCCCTCGACGAGACGGATGCGACGCGCGAGATGCCGGCGCCCAGCGCCCCGCGCGCGCCGGAGCGTGCGCAAGAGCCGGATTCCGATTCCAGCCTGACCGACACGCAGGTGCTGAGGCTGCTCGAGGACCGCCGTGCCGATGGCAAGAGTGCCGAGCCCGATACCAGCATCTCCCTGCTCAAGCCTGACGATACGGGCACGCGCCGCGCGCTCAAGGAAGCGGTGGTGGCGAATGTGCCGGTCTCATTCGCCGTGCAGCTGCAATGGTCGGTGCAGCCGATCGATGTGGCGAAGGTGCCGCCGCTCGCCATCTTCGGCGCGTACACGCTCTATACCGTCGAGGGAAGCCGAGAGGGGCGCCGCTGGTACGGCCTGCGTCTTGGATTCTTCAGCGACGCGATCTCGGCGAAGCAGGTCGCTCACTACGTGCGCTCGGAGTTCAACTCCGTCGCCGTTGTTCCGGTGAGCCCGCACGAACGAACCCGCGCATGCGATACGGGCGGAAACTCGGGCGAGAGCCCCAGTGCGGGCACGAGCAGCGGCGCGAATGCGACCAGCGGCGGCAGTGCGAGCCAGAGCGGCGGCGCAAGGCCCAGCGCGACCGTGGGTACTGGTACGACCGCGGGCATTGGCCCGAGCGCGGGCAGTGGCGCGAGCTCGGCCTCGAGCGCAGGTTCGGCTTCGGACGCCGACGTGAACAAGGCGTCGAAGCCAAGCGGCCGCTCGCCAGTTCGCGACCGGCTGCCCGAGCCGACCACCGAGTTCAAGCTCTTCGACGACGAGCCGCCGCGCGTGCCGGAGAAGAAGCCGCCGGCTGCCAAACCGCGCACCGCCGCGCGCGTGCCGTCGAAGCGAGCCGCGAAAGGTCCCGCCGGACGCGTCCGGGCGCGGGATAAACGCTCGCCGCAGACGCTCGAGGAGACCCTCGAGATTCTTGGCGCGGATGAGCTCGAGATCGATGACCGGCGCGTTTCTGGCGCGAGCTCGAACGGCGTGCGGCCGCTCAGGGTGCCGGAGCGGCGGAACTCTCCGTTCTCGAAGCTGCTCGACCGCCTCTCCGAGCGGTCGCGCAAAGATCGCTGAGCTGAAGACGGCCAGCGACTCGCGCCATACGATCGGCAGCGGCATCCAGAGCTGCGTCTGGACCGAGCGCGCCTGGACCGAGCGTGTCTGGACCGAGCACGACTTGGTCTCCGCCGCGCTGCAGCTCGGGGCGCGTTCCGTGCCCGGATGGTCCCGCGCCGAGGAATCGCTCGCGCGCCATGCGGCGATACTCCCCTCTCGGTGGATCGATGACCTGCGCAAGGGCGTGGCCTCAGGCCGAGACCCCCTCGGTGAGCGGCTCATGTGCCTCCGCGCATCGGAGGACCGCCGGAAGCTCGGCGCGACGTACACCCCGCCGAAGATCGTTCGCGCGATGCTTGCTTGGGCGCGAGAGCAGGAGCGGCCCGAGAGAGTCGTCGACCCCGGCGCAGGGTCGGCCCGATTTCTTCTCGGCGCCGCATCGGCGTTTCCGGAGGCAAGGCTGCTCGGCGTGGAGCTCGACCCCCTCGCCGCACTGGTGGCGCGGGCCAATCTTGCCGCTGTGGGCGCGGCGCATCGCTCGCGCATCGTGCTCGGCGACTACCGGCGAGTGAGCCTCCGCGCGGGGCAGCGGACGCTCTTTATCGGAAATCCTCCCTATGTGCGCCACCATCTCATCGAGCCGAGATGGAAGGCTTGGCTCGCCGCACGCGCCCAACGGCTCGGGCTCGCGGCGAGTCGGCTTGCCGGGCTGCACGCGCATTTCTTTCTAGCGACGCTCCTCAACGCGAGCCCCGGCGACTGCGGCGCGCTCGTCACGGCTGCGGAATGGCTCGATGTGAATTACGGGGCGCTCGTGAGGAGCTTGTTCCTTGGAGGGCTGGGCGGCCAGGGGATTATCGTCGTCGAGCCGACAGCCGCGCCGTTCCCGGACACCGCGACGACCGCCGCCATCACCTTGTTCAAGATCGGCAGCCGTCCCGATTCGATCCGGCTGCGGCGTGTCGCGCGTCTCGAGAAGCTGCGCAGCCTCGGCGGCGGCCGGCTCTTCGACCGGCGCGGATTCCAGTCGCAGGGCCGGTGGTCGCGGCTGATGTTCGCCGCTCGCGAGCGTCCCGAGGGGTTCGTCGAGCTCGGTGAGCTGTGCCGCGTTCACCGCGGCCAGGCGACCGGAGCCAACGATGTGTGGATCACCGATGGCCCTGCCGCTGCGCTTCCGCAGCGAGTGTTGTTCCCGAGTGTCACGCGCGCTCGGGAGCTGATCGCCGCGGGACGGGTGCTCGAGGATACCGCCCGGCTGCGGCGCGTCGTCGACCTGCCGGAGGATCTCGGCGTGCTCGATGGCGAGGAGCGCAATGCAGTCGAGGCCTTCCTCCGGCTCGCGCGCAGACGCGGTGCGCACAGAGGCTACATCGCGAGCCACCGGCATGCTTGGTGGTCCGTCGGACTGCGCAGCGCGGCGCCCATTCTTGCGACGTACATGGCGCGCCGTCCGCCCGCGTTCGTCCGGAATCTCGCGTCCGCCCGCCATCTCAACATTGCTCACGGGCTGTATCCGCGCGTGCCTCTCACCGAGGCGCAGCTGCGTGCTCTCGTGGATCACCTCTCGACCGGGGTCAGCGTCCGGGACGGCCGCACCTACTCGGGGGGCCTCACCAAATTCGAGCCGGGCGAGATGGAGAGGCTGCTCGTGCCCGGGCCCGCGCTGCTCGCGCCGGGACCCGAGGCGCTCGTGCCGGCGCCTGCGCTGCTCGCGCCAGGACCCGGGACGCTCGTGCCGGGACCCACGCCGCTCGCTCCAAACGCCTGATGCACGCGAGCCGGCCGCCTATTTCTTTCCGAACAGCTTCTCGAGCTCCGTGCGTGCCTTGTCGACCTCCGCCGTGTTCGGCGGCGTGTAGGCGCCCGGCCGGGGCTTGAAGTAATCGCAGAAGTTCGCGTGCTCCTTGTCGCGGACC
>JASHTA010000517.1 GCA_030040795.1 Gammaproteobacteria bacterium
CAAGCATCACGCGAGTACGTCGCCCGTACTCCAGCTTCAACGCGCGTAGTACCAGAGTTGTAGGCCATGAGCGCGAGTGACCAGTCCTGAAAATGACGTTGCAGATCTGAGAACATGCGCATTGCTGCGCGAGTCTCCGCACGGACGTCCAATCGCTCATCTCGACTGGCGGAGACCTCGAGTTCGTAGTGGCGCGCGGTGGGCGCAATGAACATCCATAAGCCGGCACCAGCATTGCCTTTGGGAGGGAGATCGCGGTATCCGGACTCCACGAGCGGCACGGCCAGCAGCTCCGTAGGCAATCCATACCGCCTCAATTCTGCAAGAACGCTCGGCGCGTAATCTTGCATGCGCGCGATACTCGATCGGACGAATGCCCGACCGTCCGGCGTGCCGAGCAGGAGATTGAGTTGCCTGAGTACCGCGTCATTGACTTCGAGAGGAAACGTCGAGCGCGTCTGCATGGCCGCTGCCAGGCTCTCCGCTTCCTTGAGCGACAGGCGTCGGTCCTCCACAGGCGTTGCGATGACGGCGCTTATCCCCGTAAGCATTGCAACAGCCAGCAGGCTGACGGTCACGGCAGCCGGCGCGTGCAGAGGACGGGCAGGTCGGCGAAGTGCAGCTTCTACGCGGCGGGCGAGCGCAAAGGCCCGGCTACCCGCCATAAATGAGCGAAGTAGAGCGCTTTGGGCCGGCAGTGCCGACTCCGCGATGCGGAGCAGGCATGCGCAATAGGCGCGCGGACACTGTCCCTCGTGTTGTGCGAGGACTTCGTCGCAGGCGAATTCCTGCAACTCGAACAATTGTCGAGCGAGCCAGTGCACGGCAGGATTGAGGCCAAACAGCGCACGACAAAGCAGCATGGCATAGAGATATCGCGTATCCCCATGGCGGTGATGCTGCGCTTCGTGTCTCAGCGCGATGCGAAGATCCGCGGGACGCATCAGAAGAGCAGCCGGTAGCACGATCCAGTACTGTCCCGGCGTCCAGGCCGCAAATGGGACGTATTCCCGATCGGACACGAGGACTCGTACGCGTCCGATACGGCGTACGACGTGCGCGCGGCGGACGGCGCGAAACGTGGCCCATCCTTCCGTGGTGAGCGGCAGCAGAGTCATGAGCATACCGGTCGCAAAAAGCAGCAAAGCCGCGACGGCAGCTGCGTGCAGCGAGAAGGATGCGTGTTGCGAGACGAGTTGGAACTCGATTCGAGCGGCGTCGGGGATCGTATGAGCGCCGATTTGCATGGACGGAGCGGACCAGACTTGTGCTCTGAGCGGCGAGAAATCGCCGCCGCCCCGCCACATCGCGATGGCGGGCAGCACGAGCGCCGACAACGCGAGCGCGCGGCCAATGGCCAGCAGGTGACGGTATGTCAAGGGGCGAGGGAGGATGGTGCTGAGTCCGCGGATTGCGGCGAGCAGCGCGGCTGCCCCCGCGAACAGGAGGTTCGCCCTGATATAGAAACTGATGACTGTGGGCCAGGACATCTCGATGGACGGCACTCAGCCCCCTTTGTTGCGCAAAATGGCGCGAATCCGCGCAAGCTCGTCCTCGGTGAGGCTATCGCTGTCGAGCAGGCGCTGCACGAGAAGGCTCGGGGCAGCATCGAACACTTTTTTCACCAGATGCTCGAGACTCAGCGCCTGATAATCCTGTTTCGCAATTGCGGCGGAATAGGCATGGCCGCGTCCGGCCTTCTCGCTGGTGACGAATCCCTTCTGCTCGAGAATGCGAACAATCGTCGAGATGCTCGTGTACGCGAGCTCGCGTTCCGGCCTGAGAGCGTCGCGCACCTGGGATACCGTGCAGGGGCCGAGCCGCCAGATGATGTTCATCATCTCCAGCTCCACGGCCGTGAGAGTGCGGCGCGGGATGCTTTTCCGAGCTTTCGCTTTCATGAGTCTTGCATTTTAACTAAGAATTTAGATAATTATCAACTAAAGATTTAGATGTACCTGGATGCCGTATGCGAGTGGTGCGGGGCATGGGTCTGCGAGCCACGATATCTCTTCCAGTGCTCATCGTGCTCGGGGCGTCGGTCGCCCATGCGCGGGACGTGTGCGCTCTCGTCATCGACGCTGCAAGTGGCGCGACGCTCGTATCGCGCGGGAGTTGCGTCAGGCGCGTGACGCCGGCATCGACATTCAAGATCGCCATCAGTCTCATGGGGTACGACTCCGGCTTCCTGATCGACGAGCACGATCCAGCGCTGCCATTTCACAAGGGATATCCCGATTGGATACCCGCTTGGCGGCACACGGCCGATCCGACGCGATGGATTGCCGACTCCGTCGTGTGGTACTCGCAGCAGGTGACGCGGTTCCTCGGCACGGAGCGATTCGCTCGTTACACACTCGAGTTCCAGTACGGGAATGCGGACGTGTCGGGCGATCCCGGCAAGGACAACGGACTGACGCATGCCTGGCTCAGCTCCTCCCTCCAGATCTCACCGAAGGAACAGGTGTCGTTCTTGCGAAACCTCGTTTTGCGTCACCTTCCAGTGAGTGAGCGGGCCTACGATATGACCGGCCGAATCACTCGTGTAGCTCTGCTCGCGACTGGCTGGGCGGTTCACGGCAAAACGGGTACGGGTTTCCCACGCAAGGAGAATGGCTCGACCGACCGCGACCATGAGCTCGGGTGGTTCGTCGGCTGGGCCACCAAGGGCCCG
>JASHTA010000518.1 GCA_030040795.1 Gammaproteobacteria bacterium
GCAGCTCGCGGGCGATCAGCTGATCCTGCGGGGTGAGGCCGCTGCGCGCATCCGTGATGAGGATGAGCCGGTCCGCTTCGGATACGGCGCGCTCGGTCTGAGCGCGCATCTGCGCCTCGATTCCCTTCGGATTCTCGACGATTCCGCCGGTATCGATGACGACGTACGGGACCGGGCCGGTGCCGAAGCCGTACTGCCGATCACGCGTGACGCCAGGAACATCCGAGACGATCGCGTCGCGCGTACCGGTGAGGACGTTGAACAGGGTCGACTTGCCGACATTCGGCCGGCCGACGAGGGCGACGATCGGGAGCACCGGCCCTCCTCACGAGCCGGCCTTGCCTCGATGGGCACGCCCGGCGCGGCGCGCGGACGCGCCCAGTGGGGTGGCTCGAAATGCCGTGATCTGCCCATCGTCGTTGATGACGAGCAGCAGTCCGCCCGCGGCGACCGGCGAGTTGGTCACGCGCAGCTTGCCGCTTCTCGCGCGGGCCGCGAGGTCTCCGGTCTTCTTGTCGAGCCAGTGGATGTAGCCCTTGTAATCGGCCACGACGATGGCATCGCCCGAGACCACGGGAGCGGACAGCTGTCGGTACATCAGGGCTTTCTGGCGCCAGACCTCGGTGCCCGTCGCTCGACGCAGAGCGACCACTTGGCCGTCCGAGGTCGATACATACAGGTTGTCGTCGTCGATCGCCACGCTGCGATCGCTCGACAGGTCGTGTGCCCACCAGATCTGGCCGGTGTCGAGCGCCAGCATGGCGACCCGACCCTGAAACTGAGCGACGTACACATCGCTCCCCACCGTCCGGGGGGTGGCGTCAACGTCGTTCAATTGCTCGATATCGTTGCTGCCGTGCGGTGTGGAGATCTGTGTCTCCCAGGCGCTCGACCCATCGCTCAAGTTTGCCGCGACGACCTTGCCGTTGTCGAAGCCGCAAATAGCGACTTCGCCGACGATGTCCGGCTGGGATGTCCCGCGCAGCGACAGGCTCGGGACCTGCTGCTGCACTTGCCAGAGCTCATGGCCGTCCACGGGCGAGAGGCCGTGCAGTTTGCCGTCCACCGCGCGGACCACGACGATGCGCGAGGTTACGGCCGGCGCCGCCAGAATCTCGCCGACAACGTTGGCGCGCCAGAGGAGCGCGCCGTCCGAGGCGCGCAGCGCGATCACATCGCCGTTGGTGGCGCCGACAATGACCAGGCTCGCATCCGCGCCGGGCCCGCCGCCCAGAGCCGTCTTGACGCGCTTCTCCCAGAGTCTGCGGCCGGTCGAGAGGCTGAATGCGGCGACCAGGCCCCCGTGGCCCGCGGCATAGACCGTGTCGCCCTCGACGGCCAGACCGAGGCCGAAGAAGAACACCTTCCGGGTGCCTCCCATGCTCGCCGACCAGGCACGCTCCACGCGCAGCGTCTGTGTGAACGGCACGAGCTTGCGCGGCGCGTCGGCGTTCTTGGTCTTGGAGCACGCGGTGGCGAGGACGATCAGCGCGAGGACGATGGCTAGCCGGCGCATGACTTACTTGCTCGCCGCCGGAGCCGCGGTCCGCGCGGAAGCGGTCGCTCCGCGAAGATCATCGATCTTGAGATTGAGCACGTTGTTCTCCGCGAGTGAGGGTCCCGCCGCGAGCAAGGCGGCGCGGTATTCATCGAGCGCCGCGGCCTTGTCGCCCTTCGCAAAATAGGCGTCTCCGCGGATCTCGTGGTATCGGGAAGCGAAGGCGCCCGCTTGCGCGGGCCCCAGAGTGTCGAGTGCGGCGTCGGGCTTGCTCATCGAGATCTCCACCCGGGCGAGCCGCAGGCGCGCGATGGTCGCGAGCTCGGGATCGCGCGAGTCTCGCATCACGGCGCCCAGCCGCTGCGCCGCCTGATCGAGCTCCTTCGACTCGACGAAGACGCGCGCCGCGGCGAGATTCGCCTGGTCCGTGTAGGGAGAGCCGGCGTAGTCGTGCTGCATCTCGTCGATGAGCTGCAATGCGTGCCCGCGGTTGCCCAAGTTGAACGCTTGGAGAACCTCCCCATAGCGGGTGGATGCGGCGAGATCGGTGCTGTTCTTGTGGGCCTGCCACCAGCGCCAGCCGCCGACGGCGAGCGCCGCAACGACGACCGCGGCGATGATCCCGGGCCCGTTCTCCTTCAGCCAGCCGAGGAACCGTTCCCATTGCTCATTTTCCGACAGATAGTCATCCACCGATCGATTCCCCCGTAGCTTCCCCTGTACCGCCGCTCGTGTGCGTCGCCCCGCGTTCCGCCGCCAGCGCCGCGAGGATCCTCTCCGGCAGCTCGCCAAGCGGACACTCGCTCTGACCGGCGTCCTGCCGCAAAGGTTTCAGCGCCGCAGCGCCGCGGCCGAGCTCCTCGTCGCCCATGACGAGCGCGAGCTCGGCCCCGCTCCGGTCGGCGCGCCGAAACTGGCTCTTGAAGTTGCCCCCGCCGAGGCTCAACTCGAAGCGCAGCTGGGGCAGCGCATCGCGCAGCGACTCGACGACCTTCAGGCTCTGCGCCGCCGCGCGCTCGCCATTTACGATGACGTAGACGTGCGGATGCGGCACATCGGGCTGCCGCGACGCCTGCCGAAGCAGCTCGACCGTCCGCTCCACGCCGAGCGCGAAGCCCATCGCGGGAGTCGCCTCGCCGCCGAGCTGGCCGATCAGCCCGTCGTAACGTCCGCCCGCGCAGACCGCATCCTGCGAGCCGAGCGCGTCGGACACCCATTCGAACACGGTCCGGCTGTAGTAGTCCAACCCTCGCACCAGCCGCGGATTGATCCGATAGCGGACCCCGAGCGAGTCGAGCGCGGCGCAAAGCGCATCGAAGTGGGCGCGCGACTCGGCGTCGAGGTGCTCGGTGAGGACCGGGGCGTTCGCGACGAGCTCCTGCATGTCGGGATTCTTGCTGTCGAGGATGCGAAGCGGATTGCCTTGAAGCCTGCGGCGGCTGTCGGCGTCGAGGCGCGGCTCATGGGCCTTGAAGTAGTCGGCGAGCCGCACGCGATAGGCGCGCCGGGCGTCCGCGGTGCCGAGCGAGTTGAGCTGCAGGCTGACCCTCGACAACTCCAGGCGCCGCCACAGCCGTGCCGTGAGCGCGATGAGCTCCGCATCGAGATCCGGGCCGGCAAAGCCGATCGCTTCCACGTCGATCTGATGAAACTGCCGGAACCGGCCTTTCTGAGGCTTCTCGTGGCGGAAAAGCGGCCCCGTGCACCAGAGCTTGTGGCGCTGGCCGCGCAGCATGCCGTTCCCGATGACCGCACGCACGATCCCGGCAGTCGCCTCCGGCCGCAGCGTGAGGCTTTCGCCGCCCTGGTCCACGAACGTGTACATCTCCTTCTCGACCACGTCCGTGTACTCGCCGATCGCGCGCTTGAAGAGCTCCGTGTGCTCGACGACCGGAACGCGAATCTCGCTGTAGCCGTAGGCCTCGAGCAGCTCCCGCGCGACGGCCTCGAGCCTCTGCCACAGGCCGATTTCGGCCGGCAGCACGTCGTTCATGCCGCGCACGGCCTGGATCTGTGCGGTCAAACTCATCCTCTCAGAGCTCGCTCGGCTCGCTCAGTGGGTCTCTTGAGGACTCGCCTGTTTGCGGTCCTCGGAACCGCCTCGCTCGGCGGCGGCGAGCCTCATCGGGGCGACACGCCCGGACCGGGCGACCCGAAATTCGGTCATGACATTGCGCGGCACCCCCGGAACGGCCACCGACCGGCCGTCGAGCTGCAGAGCGACCTCCGGCGGATTGCCGAGCACGATGCGTAGCGGGGGCACACCTCGTACGGTCCGCGTGGAGCCGGCGAAGCCCACATCGTAGAACAGGCGCTCGCCGCGCGCGTCGTACACCTCGGTCCAGCTGTCTTCGCTGAAGCGCAGCGTGAGCGCGGACAGCTTGAGGTGCGGCCCCGCCGGGGCCTGCTGCGAGAGCCCTGCCGAGC
>JASHTA010000519.1 GCA_030040795.1 Gammaproteobacteria bacterium
CGCTCACGAGCGCACTGCGTCGCACCGCGCCGTCGGCCGTGACGACCATGAAGGGCGCGACGCAGGTCGGCAGCCACACGAGCAATGCGGCCGCGACGAGAGCGAGCGCGGCATCGAGCGCTCGGGACTGCGGGCGGGCGAGCCCCTTGCGGCAGCGCCGGCATTCCGCGCGAAAGCCTCGCGGAACTCGTGCGAGGTGTTGCCAGAGCCCGCAGTCGGGGCACGCCACCATCTCGCGCGCGCCTTCATCCGGGGCACGATGCTCGGAGACCCGCTCGGCTCGTGTCATGCGCTGTCCATCGCCTCGTGAGAACCGCAGCATACGCGCGTTTCGATGCCGGTAGCGCGGCGTGCGCCCGACGCACTCGAGTGGAATGGACTTTGCTACCCCGGTACGATCGGCGAAAAGGAGGCTCGCCCGCTCATGCGATGGCTGCTTCTCGCCGCCCTGTCGTGCGCAGCCGCCGTGCCCTCGTTGGCGCGCGCACCGGATTATGGACCCAATCTCGAGGGATTCGACTATCCCTATCCCGTCCGCTTCTATCGCCTGAGGACCGAGGCGCAGAGTTACTCGATGGCCTACATGGATGTGGCGCCGCAACCCTCGCAGCGCGGAGTCGGAGCCGGCCGCACCGTCGTGCTGCTCAACGGGGTGAGCTTTTGCGGCGCGACGTGGAAAGCGACCATCGCGAAGCTGCGCGCGGCCGGCTTTCGCGTGCTGGTGCCCGATGAGCTCGGCTTCTGCAAGTCATCGAAGCCCGTCAACTATCAATACACCTTCCAGCAGCTTGCAGTGAACACGCGCCTGCTGCTCGACACCGTCAAGGCAGGCCGCATCATTCTCGTCGGGCACTCGCTCGGCGGAATGCTCGCCGCGCGCTACGCGCTCATGTTTCCGCAGGACGTGACCGAGCTCATCCTGGTCGATCCTTTCGGGCTCGAGGACTGGAAGGCCGAAGGCGTGCTGTATCTCACCATCGACGAGCGGTATGCCCTGGAGCTGGAAAACTCGGCCGCGCGCATCAAGCGCTACGAGCTCGAGAACTACTACGGGGGGCGCTGGAGTTCCGCCTACGATGTCTGGGTGCAGATGCTCGCATCGCTCTACACCGGTGGGGGGCGCGAGCGCTACGCGTGGAACCAGGCGCTCATCTCCGACATGATGTTCACGCAGCCGGTCCTCTACGAGCTCGGCCGCCTCGCCATGCCGACGGTGCTGCTCGTCGGCGCGCTCGATCGCGCGGAGCCGTTCCGGGAGACCGCGCCTCCGCGGGTCGCGGCCCGCCTCGGCGATTATCCCGAGCTCGGCCGCCGCGCTGCCCGGGCGATCCCCGACGCAAGACTCGTCGAGCTCGCGGGCGTAGGCCACGTACCCCAGATCGAGGCGCCCGAGCGCTTCAACGAGGCCTTGCTGCAAGCGATCGAGCATCCTCCGGAGATCCCCCGCTCGCGCCCTGATCCGTGACTCCGAGGCGCCTCTGCAGCAGGGGACTCGTGGTGGTGTACTGAAGGTGCACCTTCTCTCCGGGGTTCAAGTACGTGCGGACGGCAAAGGCGGCGAGCGCCGCCTCGTGGAAGGCGGAGAGGATCAGCTTCTTCTTGCCCGGATAGTCGTTGATGTCGCCGACGGCGAAGATGCCTGGCACGCTCGTTTGGAAGGACGCGGCATCGACGGCGAGGGTGCGGCGATGCAGCGCGAGGCCCCAGTCGGCAATCGGGCCGAGCTTCGGATGCAGGCCCCAGAAGACGAGCAGCTGATCGAGCGAGACCGTGCGCGTGACGCCGTCGCGGGCCAGCACACGAACCGCCCGCAGCGCGCCGTCCTGCTCGACGAGCGCCTGCACCTGACCCTCGATGAGGTCGAGCCGTCCCTCGTCCCGCAGCGCGTGCATCCGCTCGACGGACGCCGGCGCTGCGCGAAACTCGCTGCGCCGGTGAATGAGGACGATGCTTCGAGCCCGCTCGATGAGCTCGAGCGTCCAGTCGAGCGCGGAGTCTCCCCCGCCGAGGATGACGAGATCCTTGTCGGCGAGCTGAGCGGCATCCTTCACCCGGTAGTGCAGGGCGATGCCCTCGTGACGGTCCGCCCCCTCGAGCCCGAGACGCCGCGGCTGGAACGACCCGACGCCGCCCGCGATGATCACGGCTCCGGCATCGAAGCGCGCGCCGCGGTTCGTGACCACATCGAAGCGGCGGTCCGCGCGGGGCTTGACCGCCGTCACTTCCTGCCCGAGGTGCAGGCCCGCGGCAAAGGGCCGGATCTGCTCGGCGAGGCGCTCGATGAGCTCCTTCGCGGTGCAGACCGGAATCGCCGGAATGTCATAGATCGGCTTATCCGGATAGAGCTCGATGCACTGGCCCCCGATCTGCGGGAGCGAGTCCACGACCTCGGCGCGCAGGCCGAGGAGTCCGAGCTCGAAGACTTGAAAAAGTCCGGCAGGACCCGCTCCGACGATCACCACATCCGTGACCGTCGCGAGCTTTGAGCGCTCAAGCGACAAGGACGTTCTCCAGAGCGATGCGCTCGCTCTTGCGGGGCTCACCGGCGCTCGCCGCGAGCCCTTTCTGCACGAGCCATGCGGGGTTGAACAGCCGCGATTGATACTTCGCCCCGCCGTCGCACAGCACGGTCACCACCGTGTGGCCGGGACCGAGGTCGCGCGCGACGCGCACCGCGCCCGCGACGTTGATGCCGCTCGTGCTGCCGAGGAATAGGCCCTCCTCGCGCAGCAGCCGGTACACGTAGTGGACCGTGTCGCCGTCCTCGACGTGGACCGCGTCATCGAGCGGCGCGTTCGCAAAGTTGGCGGTGACGCGGCCGATGCCGATGCCCTCCGTGATGGAGCCGGATCCGGTCGCCTTGAGCACGCCGTTGCGCACGAACTCGTAGAGGCTGCTGCCGGGGGGGTCCGCCAGCACGCACCGCACGGAGCGGCGCTGGGACTTGAGGTACTCCGAGACGCCCGCGATCGTGCCGCCCGTGCCCGCGGCGGTCACGAAGGCGTCGATCTTTCCGCCCGTCTGCTCCCAGATCTCGGGGCCGGTCGTCTCGACGTGCGCCCGGCGGTTCGCCGTGTTGTCGAACTGGTTCGACCAGATCGCGTTGCGGAGCGAGGCCGCGAGCCGCTGCGCGACCTTTTGATACTGATTGGGGTTGCTGTACGGTACGGTCGGTACCTTGTAGACCTCCGCGCCGAGCATCTCGAGCAGCTGGTATTTCTCGGGCGACTGGTTGTCCGGCATCACGATGATGCAGCGATAGCCGCGCGCGTTGCAGACATGCGCGAGTCCGATGCCGGTGTTGCCCGCCGTCCCCTCGACGACGATTCCGCCGGGCTTGAGCTCGCCGCGTTTTTCCGCGTCGTCGATGATGGCCCGCGCCGCGCGGTCCTTCACCGAGCCGCCCGGGTTCATGAACTCCGCCTTGCCCAAGATCTCGCAGCCGGTCTCCTCGCTCAGGGTGCGCAAGCGAATGAGAGGAGTGTGGCCGACCGTTCCCGCGAACCCGTTCTGTACGCTCATGCCACGCCCCTCAGCGCTTCCTTGAGAGATTGAAAGGCGGTGTGGGCGCCTTCCGCCGCGGCGGCGTCGCCGATGATGAGGAGCGCGGGCGCCGCGATGCGCTCCGCACGGGCGAGCGATGCGATCTCGCCGAGCGAGCTGCGCACCACACGCTCGCCGGGCAGCGTCGCGCGCTCCACCACGGCGGCTGGCCGGTCGCGAGGCGCGCCCGCCGCGAGCAATCGGTCCACGATCTGCTCCATCTGCGACACGGCCATGTAGAACACGGTCGTGTGCCGCGGCCGCGCCAGGGCATCCCAGTCGAGCCCGTCGTCGTCGGCGAAATGGCCTGTGGCGAACGTCACCGACTGGGCGAGCTCGCGCTGGGTGAGTGGAATGCCCGCGGCCGCCGCAGCCGCAAGTCCGGCCGTGATGCCGGGCACGACCGTGAAGGGAATCCCCCGTCGCGCGAGCACTCGGATCTCCTCGCCGCCGCGGCCGAAGATGAGCGGATCGCCGCCCTTCAGGCGCGCAACCCGCAGGCCCCGCTCGGCAAGGCTCACCATGAGCTCGTGAATGCGCTCCTGGGCGGTACGGCAGGCTCCGGAGTTTTTGCCGACGAAAATGCGCTCGGCTTCTCGCCGCGCGCGGTCCAGCACGCCCTGGGAGACCAGACGGTCGTACAGAATGACATCGGCCTGCTGTAGCAGCTGCAGGGCGCGCAACGTCAGCAAGTCCGGGTCGCCGGGGCCGGCGCCGATGAGGTAGACCTCGCCGACGGTGGGGCGGCGGCTGCGAGATGCGGCAAGCTCGCGCGTGAAAGTGGCATCCCCTGCCGCTTCGTCGCCGGAGAGGACCTGCGCGCTCACAGGGCCGGAGAAGATGCGCTCCCAGAAGGGCCGGCGCTCGCTCGGACGGAGCGTTTGCTGCACGGCGCTGCGCCGCAAGCCGGCAAAGCGGGCGAGGGCGCCCAAGCGGGCGGGCAGCAGCGCCTCGAGCTGCTCACGCAGGCGGCGGGCGAGCACGGGCGCGGTGCCTTGCGATCCGATCGCGACGACGACGGGGGATCGGTCGACGACCGCCGGGAGAAAGAAGCTCGAGAGCCGCAGGTCATCGACGGCATTGACCGGAAGGTGCCTCGCACCCGCCGCTGCGGCGACGGACGCATTGACATGAGGCGAGTCCGTTGCGGCGATGACGAGCGCTGCATCGGCGAGGTGCTGCGGCTCGAAAGCCGCCTGCAGGTGCCTCACCCGCCCCTGCTCCTTGGAGATCAGCTCGGCGGCGGCTCTCGAGAGCTCGGGCGCGATGAGGGTCACCCTGGCGCCGCACCTCGCAAGCAGCTCCGCCTTGCGGGCGGCGACGGCTCCGCCGCCGACGACCACGGTCTCACGGTCCTGCACGCGCAGAAAGATCGGCAGATGGTCCATGGAAGGATTTTCCGCGCGGCAGCCGCGCGACGCTAGCTCTGGACGGCCGCGGTACGTACCCGGGGATGCAGGCCGCACTCCCGGGCCTCTGGGTTCTCCCACCACCAACGGCCGGCACGGCTATCCTCGCCGGGCTGCACCGCCCGCGTGCAAGGCGCGCAGCCGATGCTCGGGTACTGCCGGTCGTGCAGGACGTTGTACGGGATCTTGCGGGTGCGGATGTAAGACCAGACCTGCTCCTCGGTCCAGTCGAGGAGGGGGCTCACCTTGTACAGGCCGTGCTGATCGTCCCATTCGACCGGCGAGCCGAGCGAGCGAGCCGGCGACTGCTCGCGCCGCACGCCCGTGACCCACGCGGAATACCCGGCCACGAAGCGCTTGAATGGGACCACTTTGCGCGCGTTGCAGCACGCCACACGCGCCTCAGGACTGTGGAAGAAGCCGTTGATCCCCTGTCTAGCGACGAGGCCCGACAGCTCCTCGGCATCCGGATAGACGACGCGGATGCGGTTTCCGTACCGGCGCTGAAGCTTCTCGAGCAGCTCGTACGTCTCCTCGTGCAGCCGTCCGGTATCGATGCTCACGATGTCGATCTGCGGGACATCGGTCGAGATCAGGTCCGTGAGCACCATCGCTTCGGCCCCGAGGCTGTTCGCGTAGACCACGCGGCCGAACCGCCGGACCGCCTCGGTGAGCAGCTCGCGGATCGCCGCCGCTTTCGACTCCAGCTCGAGTGTGAGGACTTGACCCATGATGCGTGCAATGCACTGTATCGGTGACAATGGGGTAACAGAACGAATCTTTACTTCTTTGGGTCTGCGGGGCGGTTATGTACCCAGACCGGAGCTTTGGGCGCTCGGCGTGCGGGTCGCACGCGGCTCAGACGATCCGGGCATATGGAGATTCGCATTCGTTATGAGCGGCGGTTGCCCGGCCCGCCGGCAAGGCTGGGGGCCCCTCGAGGGGCCCGGGGGGACTCGATCGATGAAATTGCATCAATTGCGATACCTCGCGGCGGTGGCGCAGAGCGGGCTCAACATCACCGCGGCTGCGCAGAAGCTGCACACCTCGCAGCCCGGAGTGAGCAAGCAGATCAAGCTGCTCGAGGACGAGCTCGGCTTTCAGATCTTCACGCGCGAAGGCCGCAATCTCACGCGCATCACGCCCGCCGGCCAGCAGGTCATCGAGCGCGCCGTGCGGATTCTCCAGGAGACACAGGCGATCCGGGACCTGGCGACGGAGCTGCGCGACGAGGGCCGGGGCAGTCTCTCGATCGGCACCACCCATACCCAGGCGCGCTATGTCCTGCCGGATGTCATCCGCGATTTTCGCAACCACTACCCGCAGGTCCGCGTCAATCTCCACCAGGGCACGACCGAGCAGATCGCCGAGATGGTGGCGCAAGATCGCATCGACTGCGCCATTGCGACCGGCTCGGAGCATTTGTTCGAGGACATGACCCTGCTGCCGTGCTACCGCTGGCATCGCGTCCTCGTCGTGCCTCGCGATCACGCGCTTGCGAGCGTGCCTCGCCCGACCCTCAAGCAGCTCGGTGCCTATCCGATCGTAACCTACACATTCAGCTTCACCGGTCCCTCCTCGCTCCAGCAAGCCTTCGCCAAGGCGGGGCTCACCCCCGACGTTGCGATCACGGCCCGCGACGCCGACGTGATCAAGGCCTACGTGCGCCTCGGGCTCGGTGTCGGCATCGTCGCGGAGATGGCGGTGGATCCTCACGAAGACGCCGACCTCGTCGCAATCGATGCCTCGCATCTGTTCACGCCGCACGTGACGTGGATCGGATTCCGCCGCGGCGTGCTGCTGAGGAAGTACATGTACGACTTCGTCCAGCTGCTCGCCCCGCATCTGGACCGCCGCCTGGTTGACCGTGCGCACCGCATGTCGAGCTCCGCGGAGGTGGCCGAGCTGTTCACGGACGTGGTGTTGCCGGAGCGCTGACATCACTGGACCGCTGACATTGCCGGACCGCTGATCGCCCCGGCGCGCTGATATCATCGGGGCATGGCAGGGCTGTACTTCGAGGAGTTCGAGGTTGGGCGCAAGTTCGAGCACGCCGTGCGCCGGACCGTGACCGAGACCGACAACGTCCTGATCACCGCCCTGACGATGAATCCGGCCGCCGTCCACCTCGACAAGGAAGCCGCGAAGGACACCGAGTTCGGCGAGCCGCTCGTGAACAGCGTGCTCACGCTCGGACTGATGGTCGGGATCTCGGTGTCCGACACCACCTACGGCACCACCATCGCGAACCTCGGCTGGGAGAAGGTGAAGTTCACCCGGCCGGTCCGCGTCGGGGACACGCTGCACATCGAGACCACGGTCGTCGCCAAGCGCGAGAGCCGCTCGCGCAAGGACTCCGGCATCGTGACGTTCGAGCATCGCGCGTTCAACCAGCGCGACGAGGAGGTCGCCTCTTGCCTGCGCGCGGCGCTGATGCGCAAGAGGCCGTCCGCGTGAGCGCCCGATCCTGGCTCTTCGTGCCGGGGGATAGCGAGCGCAAGCAGGCGA
>JASHTA010000520.1 GCA_030040795.1 Gammaproteobacteria bacterium
CTGGCCGAGACCTACGCGAAGAAGCCGCAGCTCGTCGACAGCAACATGCGCGCGATCCAGCTGGGCTACGACTACGCGAAGCAGCACTTCTCGTGCCCCTTGCCGCTGCGCGTCGCGAGGATGGACGCGACGGCGGGCCACATCATGATCGACGGCAACACCGCGGCTGCGCTCGGATGCGTCTACGCGGGCGCGACGGTCGCGGCCTGGTATCCCATCACGCCATCCACTTCGCTCATGGATGCCTTCAAGGGTTTCTGCGACCGGCTGCGCGCGGACAAGGAGACCGGCCGCAAGCGCTTCGCGTTCATCCAGGCGGAGGATGAGCTCTCTGCCATCGGCATGGTGATCGGAGCGTCCTGGAATGGCGCGCGCGCGTTCACGGCCACATCCGGGCCCGGCATCTCGCTCATGAACGAGTTCCTTGGGCTCGGCTATTACGCCGAGATTCCGGCCGTCTTGTTCGACATCCAGCGCGTGGGGCCTTCCACCGGCATGCCCACGCGAACGCAGCAGTGCGACGTTCTTGCGTGCGCCTACGCTTCCCACGGGGACACGCGGCACGTGTGCCTGTATCCGGCGAATCCCGAGGAGTGCTTCTACATGGCCGCGCAGGCGTTCGATCTCTCCGAGCGGCTGCAAACGCCCGTCATCGTGCTGTCCGATCTCGACATCGGCATGAACGACTGGATGTGCCGCGATCTGAAGTGGGACGACACCTACCGGCCGGATCGCGGCAAGGTGCTCGGGGCCGCGGAGCTCGCGAAGCTCGAGAAGTTCTACCGCTTCCTCGACCGCGACGGAGACGGCATTGCGAGCCGGACGCTGCCTGGAATCGATCCGAAGGGCGCGTACTTCGCCCGCGGGTCGGGACATACCCAGTACGGCACTTACACGGAGGATGCCGCGGAGTATCAGGCGGTCGTCGACAGGCTGCTCAAGAAATGGCAGACCGCCAAGAAGCTCGTGCCGCATCCCGTGATCGAGACGCACGCCGGCGTCGACGTCGCGATCGTCTCGCTCGGCAGCTGCGAGGGAGCCGTGCACGAGGCGATCGACGTGCTGCGGGGCCACGGCGTCGCGATCGATTCCATGCGCGTGCGCGCGTTTCCGTTCGGCGAGGACGTGGAGCGGTTCCTCGCCAGCCACCGCCTCCTCTTCGTGGTGGAGCAGAACCGAGACGCGCAGCTTCGCTCGCTGCTCACGCTCGAGACCGCCGTGCCGAAGGAGAAGCTGCGCTCGCTCAGGCATTACAACGGGCTGCCGATCTCCTCGAGCTTCATCGTCGAAGGCGTGCTCGCCGAGCTCCGCGGCGTCGGCGGAACGGGTGCGGCGGCCGAGCCTGCCGTCGTGGGCGCGGCACGATAGCGGCGGGGCGGCACGATAGAGGCGCGGAGCAACGATGAGTTACCTCGTCAAACCCAAGGTTCACCATCCCTCGCTTCCGAAGAACGCTCTCGGCTTCACAAGGCGCGACTACGAGGGGGCCCTCTCGACGCTGTGCGCGGGCTGCGGTCACGACTCGATCACCGCTGCGCTCGTCGAGGCCTGCTGGGAGCTTGCCCTCGAGCCTCAGAACGTCGTGAAGCTCTCGGGAATCGGGTGCTCCTCCAAGACGACCGCCTACTTCGTGAGCGGCGGCCACGGCTTCAATGCGGTTCATGGGCGGATGCCGTCGATCGCGACGGGCGCGAGCGCGGCGAATCGCACGCTCACCTACATCGGCGTCTCGGGTGACGGAGACACGCTGTCGATCGGCCTCGGGCAGTTCTGCCACGCCATCCGGCGCAATCTCGACATGCTGTACGTCATCGAGAACAACGGCGTGTACGGCCTCACCAAGGGCCAGTTCTCGGCTTCGGCCGACGTGGGGACCAAGGCGAAGAGGGGCGAGGTCAACTACCAGCCACCTGTCGATCCGGTCCTGCTCGCGATGGCGCTCGGCGCCTCCTTCGTGGCGCGAAGCTTCTCGGGCGACAAGGATCAGCTCGTGCCGCTGCTCGAGGCGGGCATGCGCCACAAAGGTTTCTCGCTCATCGACGTGCTCTCGCCCTGCGTCACGTTCAACGACCACGAAGGCTCGACGAAGAGCTATCAGTACACGCGCGAGCACTACGAGCCCGCGGTGAACGTGGACTTCATTCCGCTCGAGCGCGAGATCACCGCGCAGTATGCGCCCGGCGAGGCGCTGCCCGTCGTGATGCACGACGGCAGCCGGATCGTGCTCCGCAAGCTCGACGCGAGCTACGATCCCACGGACCGCACCGCGGCGGCGGCGGCGATCCAGGAGCGCATGAAGGCCGGCGAGTACCTGACGGGCCTGCTGTACGTGGAGCCCTCGCAGCGCGACTTCCACGACATCAATCAAACGCCCGACGAGCCGCTCAACCTGATGCCCTACGAGAAGCTCTCGCCCGGCGCGGGCGCGCTCGAGAAGATTCTCTCGCGCTACAGGTAGGTTGCGCGCTTCGGGCCGCGCATCTCAGGCGGCGCCCGGCGTCTCGGCGAGCTCGCTCAGCGCGCGGATCTGCGCGACCGTCGAGTCCGAGGCGGGCAGGAGCTGGTTCGCGCGCCGCATGAACGCGGTGGCCTCCTCGGCGCCGAGCGGCTTGCTGATGAGATAGCCCTGCGCGAAATCGCACCCGAGGCGGCGGAGCAGATTCCAGCCCTGCGCGTTCTCGACGCCCTCGGCCACCACCTTGAGGCCCATGCTGTGCGCGAGCTCGATCGTCGAGCGCACGATCGTCGCATCGTCGCTCCGCTCGTGGGCATGCATCATGAATGAGCGGTCGATCTTGAGCTCATCGACCGGCAGGCGCGAGAGCTGCGAGAGCGAGGAATAGCCGGTGCCGAAGTCGTCGATGGCGAAGCGGATGCCGGCGATCCGCAGGAGTTGCATGTTGCGGGCGGCAAGCGGGGCGTCGCGCATCGCGGCGCTCTCGGTGATCTCGAGAGCGAGCCGCGTCGGCTCGACCCCGTGGCGCTTGAGTGCATCCAGGATCTCATCGGCGAGCGAGACATCGAGGATGTCGGGAGCCGAGAGATTGACTGCCACGTCCACATCGAGGCCGTGCTTGCGCCACTCGGCCATCTGCCGGATGGCGGCGCCGAGCACCCAGCTCGTCAGCCGCCGGGAGCTCCCGGTGCGCTCGGCGATGGGCACGAACTCCCCGGGCGAGATGGCGCCGAGCTGGGGATGGTTCCAGCGCACGAGCGCCTCGAAGCTCGTCACGGTGCGCGTCGCGACGGACACTTTCGGCTGATAGACGAGCGTGAGCTCGTCGTGCTCGACGGCCCGGCGCAGGTCGGCGGCGAGCGCGAGCCGGCGCCGGTGCTCCCCGTCGCGTCCGGCGCGGTAGAGCGCGACGCGGCCGCGCGCGTCCTCGCAATCCTCGAGCGCGATCTGCGCCCGGCGCAGCAGCTCGCTGGAGGTCGTGCCGTGCTCCGGAGCGCAGCAGACGCCCGCCGCGACATGCAGCTCGAGGCTGACGGCGGACACGTGGAAGCCGGTGCGGATGACTCCCGCCAGCTGCTCGGCGAGCAGCAGCGCCCGCTGGCTCGAGCAATGCGGCGCCACGACGAGGAACTGGTTCGCCGCGAGCCGCGCGACGAGGTCGCTCGAGCCCGAGTTCTGGCGCAGGCGCCGCGCGGCTTCGCGCAGCGCCTCATCGCCGACGTGATGGCCGAGGGACGCGTTGATCTCGCGCACGTTGCGCACGTCCACGACGATGACCGCGGAAGGCGTCTGCGGGCTCTCGCGCAGCAGTTGATCGAGATGCCGCTCGGCATACGCGCGGTTCGGCAGGTCCGTGAGCGAGTCGTGATAGGCGGCATGCGTGATGCG
>JASHTA010000521.1 GCA_030040795.1 Gammaproteobacteria bacterium
TTGCTGAAGGATCCAAAAGCTATCCTGATTCAGCAAACGAAGAACGTGCAGGCCGCGAGGCAAATCCGGTTTACTTCTCTCGCGGAGATTAAAATGCAGAGAGCGGCGGTCGTGGACTATCTCAGGGAGGCCATTGCCGTCGAGAAATCCGGCGTAAAGGTACAGCTGAAAGGCGTTGCGCAATTCACTGTGCCCGCGGAGTTTCAGAGACGCTTGGATAATGACCCCGCACTAGCCAAAGCGTTTCATGCGCTCACCCCCGGAAGACAAAAGGGCTATTTGCTGCATTTCGCGCAGGCGAAACAGTCGTCGACTCGCGCGGCGCGCGTGGAGAAACATGCGCCGAGGATCTTGAAAGGGCTCGGTCTCAATGATTAAGCCGCATAAAGCCCCCCGACTTTCCTAAGGCGCCGCTCCGCGGCGATACTCCGCCGCCGCCGCAGGTCCTCGACTGCCGATTATCTCCAGTCCAAATCCATTCGCACCGGTGATTGCGGTTTGCGCCGTTGTCACTCGTTGGAGCTGTGCAGGAGCCTTGCCGTGTCCTGCCGCCGGACCTCATCGAGCATTCGAGCCTCAGGACCATGCCGCGCCGATCATGACAGCCGCCTTGCCAGAGCCGCGGGATATCCGCAGTTACCGACTCGATTGCCTCTTCTTCGTCCGCGTCTGGCGCCTGGCCGCTCCCTACTGGATGCGCACCGGCGCGTGGGGCTCGTGGTTGGCGCTCGCCGTCCTGTGCGGCCTGGTTGCCACATACGGGATTTCCGGAGCGATCTTCTCCTATCTCACCAAACATCAGACGGACGCGCTGGTCGATCGAAATGCCGCCCTGTTCTGGCATTTTCTCTGGCTGAATACTGCGTTTTTCGCCGCCCGATACCTGAGCGACGCCGTCAGCAAACTGGTTTCCGGCCGGCTGAATCTGCACTGGCGCCGTTGGCTAACCACATATCTGATCGACAAGTACTTGTCGTGCCGGACCTACTACGATATCGCTTCGAATCAGGAGATCGACAATCCCGATCAGCGCATACAAGAGTGCGTGGATCCCTTTTGCACCTCGATGACGGACTTGCCGACGCGCGTCGTCGGCACGGTTGCCGACATGGGCATTCAGGGCTTCATCCTCATCACCATCTCACCCGCTCTGACCTGGGTCGTGGCCGGCCTCGCCGTGATCCAGACCTTGACGATACTGTTCCTGTATCGGCCGACCATCAAGCAGAATTACGAGATCGCGATTGCAGAAGCCGATTTGCGCCACGGGATATTGCACGTCCGCGACAACGCCGAGACGGTCGCCTTCTACCGTGGAGAATATGCGGAACGGACCCATATCATCCAACGCCTGAACGCCACCATTCGCGCGAACCTGACCTACATCCTCTATGGGGTCTGGATGGTTCTCGCCGATCGTACCTGGCGAGTCACCTGGAGCGTATTGCCGCTCATCTTCCTGGCGCCGCTTTATCTACATTATAAAATCCAGTACGGCACCATCGCCCAGGGGACCATACTGGCCGCGACGTTGCTCGACTCTCTGTCGATCTTCATGGACTACATCCCGAGGTTGAGCACCGCGGTGCCGAACGTGATCCGGCTCGCCGAGATCGAGGAGAAGTGCGACCAACTTGCGGTCGCCTCGAGCGATTCCCGAGTACCGCGTATACGTTTGGTCGAAGGCGAGAGCATCTCACTCACCGGAGTTTCCCTGCTCACGCCGAGCGGCGAGCACAGCCTGATTCAGGATGCGACCCTCAGAGTCGACCGGGGTGCCCACCTGGCCATCGTCGGCCGAACCGGCATCGGCAAGAGCTCTCTCCTGCGCGCCATGGCCGGGCTATGGACACGCGGCTCCGGCATCATCGTCATGCCGCCCCCCGAGAGAGCCTTGTTCTTGCCGCAAAAGCCCTACATGATTCTCGGCAATCTTCGCGAGCAGCTTCTGTACCCCAGGCGGCGAACGGACATTTCCGAGAACGAGATCCAATCCGTCCTCGACCTGGTGCAACTGTCGCATCTGCGCACGCTCCCGGGCGGCTTGAGCGCCACCGCCGATTGGGAGCGAATCCTGTCTCTCGGCGAGCAGCAGCGCATTGCATTCGCCCGAGTTCTCCTGAATCGACCGGATTACGTGTTCCTCGACGAGGCAACCAGCGCCGTGGATACGGATATGGAATACCGGCTGTATCAGCTCCTCGAAGCCACAGGCGCAACCTACGTCAGTATCGGGCATCGGTCCTCGATATTGACATTTCACCGCCACATCCTGCGCCTGCAAGACGGTGGCCGGTGGGATCTTTCGCTCACCCGCGCGGAGCCCATGGAAATCCTGGCTTCGCCAACGGCTCGATGAAACGGCCGCCGACCGGCGATCGCCGGCTCGTCCGCGCTGAAGTCTCGTGGCGCGGCTCGCCGCCCAACTATCGAAGCCGAGGACCGCGTCCTCGCGCCCACAGCCGAATGCCGAGCACAGCGACGCCGACCATGAACAGGATCCAGACAACGATGATGGCGGCTGCGGCGATTCTTCCGGCGCGCGAAGGCGCGTTGCCGGCTTGAGCCTTCTCCCGAAGCTCGATGAGCAGCGGCGCCGGGATGCTGCGCAAGGTCAGCCATAATCCGAGCGGCACGAGTATGAGGTCATCCAACATGCCGAGTATGGGAATGAAATCGGGGATCAGGTCGATGGGGCTGAGCGCGTAGCCCGCCGTGAGCAGCGCCAGAATTTTCGCGCGCCTCGGCACCCGCGGGTCGCGCCCGCAGAGCCATACGACATACACGTCGCGTTTCATCGCACGGGCCCAGTCGCGCAGCTGCAAGACCATTCTGCCCTCAGCGGCTCGGCACCGCTCGTTCCGCGCTAATATCCGCACTGCTCCCCGCACGAGCCTGCGGCCGCCCGGTTGAAGTACTTGCCTCGAGCGGGCAATCTCAGCGCCTCATCGCCCAGGCTGTCCGCCATGCGCGCGCGGACCTCCACGATCTGATCCACCGCCTCGCGCACATACTCGCCGGCCGACTTCGGTTGACGACCATGCACGCGGTCCGCTGCGAAAAGCGACGTCGCATCGCCCACCACGCGCCGCAAGTCCGCTTGCGTGAACCCGGCCGTGGCTTCGGCGAGCGCCTCGTAATCGATCCGGTCGCTTGCCGGAAGTGCGCGATCGGACCGCAGATACAGCTTCAGTATGCGCCCGCGGGTCATTACATCCGGCGCCTTGGTCTCGAGCCAGATTTCCACGCGCCCGGAACGCAGCACCGCCTCGGGTATGAGCTTGACATTCATGGCCGTCATCACGACGCATACTTCGTTGGCGTTCTCGCTCTCCACACCGTCGAGCAGCGACAGCAGGAACCGAACGACTCCCTGAATGTGCTCTATCTTGAAAAGCACATCGGCATCGTCGATGAATAGGACGGACGGTGCGTTCGCCTTGGCATCAGCCACGATCGCCTTGAGCTTCTCGAAGAACGTGCCGGGCGGTTCGCTGATGAAGGAACCGTCGAGCAGAAAGAACTTTCCTCGCATCCGATGCGCCAGAGCGCGGCCGATGACGGTCTTGCCCGTGCCCGGCGGCCCGTATAGCAGCACTCCCCGCTTGGGCTTCAGACCCAGCTCCCTCGCCAGCTCCCGATTCTCCAGCGGCAGGATGATGGCGCGCTCCAACTCCTCCGCGATGTGCTCCGCGCCGGGAAGCCCCTGGAAGCTGATCTGCTCGACCTCGCTCGCCTGCACATTGCTGACGAGAATGTGTTGATCCAGGAGGCGTAGAAATTCCTCCGTGGTCGCCAGCCCTTGTGCCATCGAAAGCTCGCCGGCGAGCCGCAGCTGGTGACCCTGCAGTCGAGAGGCATGTCCGAACAGGATGCCGACATCGATCCGCTCGGCGTGCGGCCGTCCCATCACATTTGCGAGCACCTCGGCATAGTCGGCCGGAGTGAACGGATCGCAGCGAACGGTAGCGGCGCGCGTCTCCATCAGGTCGAGAAAGCCTCGATTCCATCCACCCCGCGCGTCTCCCGCGAGCAGCAGACGCTTCGCCGGCATGTTGTCCACGGCTTCACAGAGCCGCTTGATGATCATCCTCGTATAACCACCGCGCTCCGCGTTCAGGCTACTGCCGATCTCGAGCAGATAATCCAGGTCATCGACCGCCACGAAGTCATGAGCATTCAAAGCGCCGCGCACGAGCTCGTCGAAAGCATCCGCAAAGGCATGAGGATCCACCCGTGCGGTTGCATCGGCCAATGCGCCGAGCTCGATCAACGTACCACCGCGCTTCACGACCTGCGCCCGAAGCAGCGTGCTCTTACCTTGCCCGGGCGCGCCGACCAAGCCCACTACCGGCGCTATGGCGAGCAACGAGTCGATCCTGCCAAACGTCTGCGTCTGGCCGGGAGTCAGATGCGCCTCGTCGGCAGACGATGCTCTTGGGACGCGTGATGTCATGCTGCGAACCCCCGCCACTGCATCGGTGAACGCCGACCCTTGCGCGAGCACAGTCGATTTTTCCGTTACCGCAAGGCCAACGCGTTAACGAGTGACAGCACCAAGCACCGCAAGAACAAAGGCTTCCTACTCACGGCCGTTCCCTCGGTCATCCGAACGTTGCGGTCTTTCTCGCGGTGAGTCGTTAAGCCTTGGAACCGAAGTACCGTGCTGGAGCCCATTGCACCGCTTCATGCGCCGCTTCTGCGGGCCCCAGGCCGGTGATACCCATCAAGAAGGAAGCGCATCCAATGCCTTTGCTACCGCGAGTTCTCTCCAGCGTCGCCGTCGCGATCCTTCTGACGCCGATCAACGTCGCCGAGACCGCCCACGCCCAAGCCCCATCCGGTGCGGTGCCACAGTCCGCAACGACGGTGCAGCGCACCTACGACATTCCGGCGGGCGCCCTCGCGACCGTGCTCAACCGTTTTGCCGATCAGGCCGGCCTCGCTTTGGTCTATCCGTCGGGCCTGGTCGCCGGATTGCGGAGCACCGGTCTATCCGGTCAGTACACCGTAGATGCCGCTCTGATGCGGCTTCTGCAAGACAGTGGGCTGACCTATCGTTATACGGGCAACAATACCGTCACGATCGGCAAGACGGGGAGTAGCTCGAACGGCGCCAAGGTTCTCGGTCCGCTGCTGGTCGAGGGCGTGGCGACGAGCAGCGGGGGGGAGAATGGCAGCAGCGACGTGACGGCGACCGAGGGCACCGGAAGCTATACCACGGGGTCCATGACGGTCGGCTCGAAGACGCCCTTGTCCATTCGCGAGACACCGCAGTCGGTGAGCGTGATCACTCAACAGCAGATTCAGGACCAGAACCTCACCGACCTCGGATCCGCCTTGTCCCAGGCGCCCGGGATCACGGTCATCGGACCCACCCTCTTCAGCCAGTTCTACTCGCGCGGCTTTCAGGTCGCGAACTTCCAGCTCGACGGGGGCGCCCCGTTCGACACCAATATCCTCTCCGGCGTCACCGACTTCGATCTTTACGGCCTCGATATGGCCGAGTACGACCACATCGAGATTCTGCGCGGAGCGGATGGATTGTTCGCCGGCTCGGGCGATCCGGGCGGCACGATCAATCTCGTCAGAAAGCAGCCCTTGGACCACGATCAGCTCACCTTCGAAGCCGATGCGGGCAGCTGGAACGACTATCGTGCGGTCGTCGATGCGACCGGACCGCTGGCGTTCGATGGTCGGGTGCGCGCACGCGTGGTCGTCAGCTACCAGCGGCAGGACTACTTCTACGACGTATCGAGCAGCAATCATTATCTTCTGTATGCGACCCTCGAGGCGGATCTCACCTCCTCCACGCTGCTCACCGTCGGCGGCAGCTACACCCGCACGCACAATCCGGGCGCCGGTTACGATGGCGTGCCGCGCTACTCGGACGGCAGCGACATAGGACTGCCGCGCAGCACTTGCTTGTGCACACCCTGGAGTTACTGGAACTTCTCGACGCCGGAGGCATTCATCAAACTCGATCAGAAGATCTATGGGGACTGGTCGGCGAAGCTCAATCTGTCCACCCTCTCCCAGACCAGCCAGCAGCTGATCGGCGGGGCCCAAGGCCCGATCGAGCCCGTAACGGGCGATGACGCGTATCTCTCCGGCAACGATTATCAGTATTCCAACCGCTCGTACATGGCTGATTTCACCGTCAACGGCAGCTTCGAGCTATTCGGTCACCAGCACCAAGTGATCGTCGGGGGCAGCTATCAGTACATGAACGACCGGGACACGACGCTCTCCACTCTCTTTTTCCCGGAGCCTTTGATCAATATCTTCTCGTACAATCCCGCTACCGTACCCGAACCGCCGGTCGGGCCGGCCGACTTCGACTACACCTTGCCCTCGCTCAACGAGAGGCAGCGAGGAATGTACGCAACCCTGCGCTACCAAGTCCTCGACACGCTGCATCTGATCGGCGGCTTTCGCTACAGTGATTACAGCGATGAGGTCGTCTACGCGGAGCCGCCCTATCCGAACGAGTACGTGAGTTTCCAGACGCCGCATGTCGTCACGCCCTATGGTGGCGTTGTGTATGACCTGACCAAATCCTGGTCGCTCTACACCGATTACACGGACATCTTCCGCTCCCAGGCGGATGACCTGCAGGGCCCCCCTCCAGGCACCCCCCTCGAGCCCATCAGGGGATACGAGACCGAAGGTGGCATCAAGGGCGCCTTGCTCGATGGTGCTTTGAACACCTCTCTCGCGGTGTATCGGATACTGCAAAAGCACGCCGCCGTCTTTGACGACAACTATGACTATCAGAGCAATCTGGACGGCAGCTCCTGCTGCTGGCTGCCGACGAGCGATCTGGAAAGCGAGGGCGTCGACGCCGAGATCACCGGCCAGATCCTGCCGGACTGGCAGATTTCCGCGAGCTACACCTACAATGAACAGCGGTTTCTGTACGACGGTAATCCGCAGGACGTGGATCAGCCGATAGAGACCAAGTCCCCCAAGCATCTGTTCAAAGTGTGGAGCACCTATCGGCTGCCCGGCGCTTGGCGCCGGTTGAGCGTCGGGGCCGGCGTCAACGGACAAAGCGCCACCTACGCAAGCGGCTCGGTCTTCTCCGGCTATGATGATGAGGGCAATCCGATCCCCCCCTTGCTCCCCTACCACTTCACCCAAGGCTCCTGGGCCGTGGTCAGCGCAAGATTGGGTTATGAGATCAACGAGCACTGGTCGGCCTCCGTCAACCTCAGCAACATGGCCGACCGTTTGTATTACCAGACGATCGGAACGTCGGCGATCGGCAATGTTTACGGCGCTCCCACCAACTTCATGTTTACAATTCGGGGACACTTCTAGCGGGCTGTGAACGGCAGGAGATCCTGTGGCCGAATCCGGGGAAGAGCCGAGCGCGGACGAACTCCCTCCGGGTGCCACGCGCGCCCAGAGGGAGGCGGCCCGCTGGCTGGCTCGCCTGACTTCCGGTGAGGCCACCGAGTCGGATCGTTCGGCCTTCGCACAGTGGCGGGCCGAGCGTGCCGAGCACGCACGGGCCGCCGAGGAACTCGCGGCTCTCTGGCTGCATCTGG
>JASHTA010000063.1 GCA_030040795.1 Gammaproteobacteria bacterium
GAGCTCGCGCCGCGGATCGCGGGCCGGCCTTATCGGCACGCCCATCGCGAGCTGTTCGATGCCAGTAACCTCGATGCCCAGGGCCGCATCATCCGGGACGAGCTCATTCGCTTGCACAAGCGCGGCGACCGGCTCTGGCATACCGACTCCTCGTTCATGGAAATTCGCTCCGCGCAGTCGTTGCTGCTGTGCCACGAAGCGCCTGCGCGAGGCGGCGCGACCTGGTTCGCGGATACCCGCACTGCCTACGAGGATCTGCCTCAGGCGATGAAGGACCGGCTGGAGGGGCTCGAGGCGCGGCACTCGCTGTGGTGGTCGCGCAGCCGCGCGGGCTTCCCGCTCTCGGAGGAGGAGATCGATGCAAGGCCCCACGCGCAGCATCCAATAGTGCACGTGCATAAGGGCTCGGGCCGCAAGGCGCTCTACATTGCCGCCCACGCGCGCGACATCGTCGGTCTGCCACGGGAGGAGGGCAGGGCGCTGCTCCGCGAGCTCATCGACTTTGCGACTCAGCCGAAATACGTCTTCAGCGTGACCTACAAGCCTGGCGACATGGTGATTTGGGACAATCTTTGCTCGATGCACCGCGGCGGAGATTTCGACGAGCTGAACGACCGCCGCGACATGCGCCGCACGACGATCCGGGACGGTGCTGCGCCTGCGATCCCCGACGATCCCTTCACCGACCTGTTCGCCGCATCGGGCGCCACGGCCTTCGGCGTAGCGCGCCGCTGAGCGAGCGGGGCTATCGCTTGCGGCCGAGCTCGCGAGCGAGATCGGCGCGCTCTTCCGTCGAGATGGGCCAGTGCTCCTCGCAGCTGCTGCAGTACGCCTCGATGTCGGCCCCGGCGCGCAGCAGCTCGGCGAGCTCCTCGCGCGTATAGCCCGTCAGCAAGCGCTCCTGCTTGCAGGTCGGGCATTCGGAGGAGAAGAGGGTAGAGTCGCTCATGTGCCCGCATTGTACTTTGCAGGGTGCCTGGTGTCTCAAGCGGTCATCCCGCCGTCGACCGCAAGCGTCGCGCCCGTTACGAAGCTGCTGTGCTCCGAGGCGAGAAAGAGGACGGCGCGCGCGATCTCACGCGGCTGCGCATGCCGGTGCAGGGGAATGAGATCGTCCAGAAAGGCGGTTGCGTCGCGACCGAGCACGGCGCCGAGGTGGCGCTCGATATCGGCCTGGAAATCGTTCTGGGTCGGACCCGGGTGAATGGTGTTCACGCGGATGCGCCGGCCGGCGACCTCCTTCGCCACGGAGCGCATCAAGCCGACCTGCGCATGCTTCGCCGTGATATAGGCATAGGGGCCGGGATTGCCCATGAGTCCGACGACGCTCGAGGTGATGACGATGCTGCCGCCGTCGTTCATCTGCGGAATGCCGTACTTGCACATGAGGAACGCGCCCTTCACGTGGACGCGGTATACGTCGTCGAACACCTCCTCCGGGTAGGAAGTAATCGAGCCAATCGTCCCGGCATTGCCCGCATTGCTGAAAAGCACGTCGAGCTTTCCCCAGCGGGCGACCGTTGCACCGATGAAGTGGGCCACATCCTGCGCCCGGGTAACGTCTCCGGCCTCGGTAGCGATCCGTTCCCGCGGGAGCCCCGCTTCTGTCAGCCTGACGACTGCGCGCTGCAAGGCGTCCTCGCGCAGGTCCACCAGCACGACCCGCGCGCCTTCCTCGAGAAAGATCTCCGCGCTCGCAAGCCCGATGCTGCCCGCCCCTCCGGTGATGAGGCAGGTCTTGTTCTCCAGTTGGCGCATTCGAGCTTCTCCCGATAATGAGGTGACAGCTCTGGATTGGCCAACAATACCAAATCTGGAGGGCGGCCGGATCGCCGCAGCGAGCGAGCGTTCTCAGCGTCAGGCGGAGCGGGGATTCTCGGACGAGTGGGCTTCACTTTGCAGTGCGGGCGTATCCTTCGGAAGAATGTAGCGCCCCTTGCCGTGCTGGAGCAGCTCGGCAAGCTGGTCGCGCGTGACGGGCTTGCTGTGCAGGTAGCCTTGAGATTGGTCGCAGCCGAGCTGCCAGAGCGTATCGAGCTGCTCCTGAGTTTCCACGCCCTCCGCCACGACCTGCATCTTGAAGGCGCGCGCAATCTCGATGATGATCGAGACGAGCTTGCGCCCGCGTGGATCGACGATCATTCCGTCGATGAACGTACGATCGATCTTCAAGGTGTCGATCGGCAGATGCGCGAGCCGCCCGAGCGAGGAGTAGCCGGTGCCGAAGTCGTCGATGGCGATGCTCGCCCCGGCCGCCCGCAACATCTTGAGCTTGCCGACCTCGACGGAGGACTCATCGATCAGCGCACCTTCGGTGATTTCCACGTCGAGCCCGGACTCCGGCGTGGCCCAGGCTTGAGTGTGCCTCAGGAACCGCGCGACGAAGTCCGGGAGATGGAGCTGCAGGGGAGAGATGTTGACCGCGACGCGGACCGGGGGTAACCCGAGCTGCTGCCATGCCAGGCAATCGGCGGCCGCGCGCTCGAGAACCCAGTCGCCGACCTCCACGATGAGGCCGCTCTGCTCGAGGATCGGGAGGAACTCGGCGGGAGACACGAGGCCCACGTCCGGATCGTTCCAGCGAATGAGGGCTTCCACACCCTCGATGCGCCGTGTCTTCACGGCGACCTTCGGTTGATAGTACAGCTCGAACTGCTGACGCTCGAGCGCGACTCGCAGCTTTCGCTCCAGCGCGACCCGTGCCAGCCGCGCCGAGTGCTGCTCGGCGCTGTAGTGTCGATGGCGCTTGCCCGAGGTCTTGGCGGTCCACAGAGCAGCCTCGGATCTTTGCACGAGGACTTCGGCTTCTCTGCCATCATCCGGGCAGATGGCGATGCCGCTTCGCGCCGCGACCGGCACATCCTTTCCCTCGACGGCGAAGGGCTCGATCAGCAGATCGTTCAGCTCATTCGTCAGGTTGTCGATGCACGCCTGCGGCGCACCGGCCGCGGGTTGTACCAGGGCGAAAGTCCCTCCGGCAAAGTGCGCAAGCCGATCCGTATCCCGAAAGCGGCGCTTGAGGCGGTCGGCGAGCAACTGCAAGAGCAGGTCGCCACCGTGGCGGCCGAACGCGTCGTTCACCACGCTCAGATTCTCGACATCGATGACCGCGATGGCATAGCGGGCGCCGAGCTTGGCCGAACCGCGTATCAGACGATCGACACGCTCGCAGAACAGCGTGCGCTTCGCGAGACCGGTAAGGACGTCGAAATAGGACAGCAGGCGCACGCGGCTGTCCTGCTGCAGGTACTGCAGCGCGAACGAGAGATTGGCGGCGACCTCGCGCAGCATGCGCGACTCTTCCTCGCCGACAGCGCCGCGCTCTCGCGTGCACACGACGAGCACACCGATCGCCGTCTTGTCGACGATGAGCGGCAGCCCGATCACATGCCGGCTGACGACCTCTCGCGAGGCGCCGCTCTGCTCGCTCGCGCCTCCACAGTCGCCGGATTCGTGCCGCACGAGGGCCCGCTCGCCGTCGGTGTCGAGGAACGTCCCGAAGCGATCCTGGCCGGAGCGCCTGGCAATGCACTCGCAGAGCTTCGCCGCCTCGGCCTGCTCCATGCCGCTCCAGGCGACCGCCTCGAGCGCCTGTGTACGCGCTTGTTTCATTGCCACGATGGCGGCCGGATAGCTGCCCACGCTCACGGCAAGGCGGCAGGCTTCCTGAAGCAGCTCGCCGCGGTCGTGAATGCGAACCACGACGCTGTTGATGCCGCTCAACATGCGCAAGACGCCCGTGAGACGGGCGATCTGGGCTTGCTGGTCGCGGCGAACCGCCTTTGCGGCGGCTTCCTCCAGCGCCCGTTTCACCGCCGGACCGAGCCGGGCAAGGTTGCTCTTCAGGACGTAATCGACCGCGCCCCGGCGCAACGCCTCGATCGCCCGTTCCTCACCGATCGTTCCGGAGACGAAGAGAAACGGGATATCCGGCGCGCATTCGCGCGCAATCGCGAGCGCGGACAGCCCATCGAATGTCGGGAGCGTGAAGTCGGAGAGAATGATCGTCGGCTTGAAGGTTGCGAGCGCCGCGCGCATCGACTCGTCGGTCTCCACGCGCCGCATGACGTGCCCGATGCCGCTCGCCTGCAGATGACGGCGAGTGATCTCCGCCTCGACCTCCATGTCCTCGATCAGGAGGATCCTGATCGGGTCTTCGACGTGGGGGCCGGCGCCCTTTTCAGTTCTAGCGTTCACCTCGAGCTCGTAGATGGCCTAAGCGGGCGCAGCGTGGAGTGCGGCGGCGCGACAGATCGAATACGTTAACAGGAACGAGAGCGCCGACCCGTGAACTGCATCGCCTCCTCGCGATGCGCAGCGGCTGAGATCTCACTCACAGTTCGAGGACCGGAATCTTTTCACTTAATCTCCGCGCGGTGCATCCTCGGTCTCAATCAAGGAGGCTGGGCCGCGCGCCGCAAGAGGCGCGGGCACGCCCGTCCAGAATGGGCCGCGATGCGCAGACTACTCGCATACCTTGCACTCTCGATCATGGTCTCCACACAGTGCGCCGCGCTCGCGGCGCCTGCCTCGGAGTACCAGGTCAAGGCTGTCTTTCTCTTCAATTTCTCCCAGTTCGTCTCCTGGCCGGCCGGAGCGTTCCCCACGGCCGCCTCTCCAATCGTCATCGGCGTGCTGGGGGAGGATCCGTTCGGCGGTCAGCTCGATGCGGTCGTTGCAGGAGAGCGCGTTGGCGGCCGGCCGCTCCTCGTGCGCCGCTACCGCGACGTATCCCAGATCGGGAACTGCCAGATCCTGTTCATCGACCGGTCGGAGACGGCGAAATTGCGCGACATCGTCAGGGCGCTCCAAGGCCGCAGCATCCTGACTGTGAGCGATATCGATGGCGCCGCCGGGAGCGGCGTGATGATCGATCTGGTTCTGGTGGGGGATCACATTCACATGCGCATCAACGTTGCAGCCGCGCGCGCGAGCGGTCTCGTGCTCAGCTCGCAGCTCCTGCGGCCCGCACAGATCGTGGGACCGGGGGAGGGGTAGATGGCTCCGCACTCCAGGCAGATCAGGCGCTCGCTCATGATGATGCTGCTGTTCATCAGCGGCGTGGTGGTGGTCGTCAGCTGCGCGGCCTTCAGCGCCTACGAGCTCGTCAGTGCGCGCCAGGTCGCGCTGGGCGATCTGACGACGCTCGGGAAGGTGATCGCGGCGAACAGCACGGGCGCTCTCGCATTCGACGACTCTGCGGGTGCGCTCGAGACCCTCTCGGCGCTGCGCGCCGAGCCGCACGTGGCGGCGGCGGGCCTGTATACGCGAAGTGGCGTGCTTTTCGCGCACTATCCGCGAGAGCTCGGCGCCGCGGACCTTCCCGCGGCTCCCCCGCGCGCCGGTTATCGCTTCGAAGGCCACTCGCTCATCGGGGTTCAGCCCGTTGCCCAGGATGGCCGCCAGCTCGGCACGTTGTACCTGAGAACCGACCTCGGGGCGATCTACGAGCGCTTCCGGCTTTACGCGCTGATAGCCCTGCTCATCCTGGCGGCGAGCGGGGGCATCGCCTATCTGGTTGCGACTCGCCTGCAACGGGAGATTTCCGGGCCGATTCTCGCGCTCGCCGGAACGGCCCGATCCGTTTCGGAGAATCGCGATTACTCGGTGCGCGCTCCGCCGGTCGCCGGGAACGAGCTCGGATTGCTCACCGATGCCTTCAATCACATGCTCACGCGCATCGAGGAGGGCCAGAGCCGGCTTCACAGCCAGCTGACCCGCCTCGATCTGCTGCACCGGATCACCCGCGCCATCGGAGAGCGGCAGAACCTGCCGAGCATCTTTCAGGTGGTCCTGCGCACGCTCGAGGACGACCTCCCCATCGACTTCACCTGCGCGTGTCTGTACGAGTTCGAGGCCGACGCGGTGACTCTGGCGACCGTGGGAAGCGGGAGTGCTGCGTATGCCACCGCCCTGCGGTTCGCCGACCACGAGATCATTCCGATCGATCAGAACGGGCTCTCGCGCTGCGTCGAGGGCCAGCTCGTCTACGAGCCGGACACGCGAGAGGTGCCCTTCCCGTTCCCGCGCCGATTTTCCGCCGCGGGACTGCGCTCGCTCATCATCGCGCCGCTCCTGGTGGAGAATCGCGTGTTTGGAATGCTCGTCGCGGCGCGCAGCGCGGATCACGCCTTCAGCAGCGCCGATTGCGAGTTTCTGCTGCAGTTGAGCCAGCACGTCGCGCTCGCCGCGCGCCAGGCGCAGCTGCACGAAGCCTTGCAGCGCGCCTATGACGACTTGAGACAGTCGCAGCAGACCGTCTTGCAGCAGGAGAGATTGCGTGCGCTCGGCCAGATGGCGAGCGGCATCGCGCACGACATCAACAACGCCATCTCCCCCGTCTCGCTCTACACCGATACGCTCCTCGAGCGCGAGCCGCAGCTGAGCGAGCGGGCCCGCGGTTATCTCATCACCATCCAGCGAGCCATCGAGGATGTTGCAGAAACAGTGGCGCGCATGCGGGAGTTTTACCGTCCGCGCGAGCAGCAGCTCGTGCTTGCGCGCGTCAGCCTGAATCGGATGATCGAGCAGGTCGTGGATCTGACGCGCGCCCGCTGGAGCGATCTGCCGCAGCAGCGCGGCGTCGTGATCCGGCTGGAGCAGGATCTCGCGCCGAATCTGCCTGAGATCATGGGGGCCGAGGTCGAGATTCGAGACGCATTGACCAACCTCATCTTCAATGCCGTTGACGCGATGCCGGACGGCGGCACGCTCACGCTGCGCACACTGGTCGGAACCGAGCCCGGTAAGCCGGGAGAGACGGAGTCCCACGTCCAGGTGGAGGTCGGCGATACGGGCATCGGCATGAACGAGGAGACCCGGCGGCGCTGTCTCGAGCCCTTCTACACGACCAAGGGCGAGCGCGGCACGGGCCTCGGGCTTGCGATGGTCTACGGCATGGTGCAGCGTCACAGCGCCGAGCTGCAGATCGACAGCGAGCTTGGCAAGGGTACGACGTTCCGGGTGAAGTTCCCCATCTCCGACGCTACGCAGGTTGCAGCGGCGCAGGCGCCCGCGGTGCAGGGCGTGCTTCAGCGACTCTCCATTCTGCTGGTGGACGATGATCCGCTCATTCTCAAGTCGCTCCGGGACATTCTCGAGGCGGATGGCCA
>JASHTA010000522.1 GCA_030040795.1 Gammaproteobacteria bacterium
GCGCCGCAGCATCGGTGAAGACGAGCGGCGGCGGAAGCGCCTCGTCCGGAGGGGGCTGCGCCTGGTCTGGATTGGAATGAGTCTGCATGTTCATGGAGCAAGTGTAGGAGCGGCCGAGCGCTCGGTCAAAGACGCGCGTCAAACCTCGGCCTTGGCCGTTCTACCCCCTTCTGCCTTTTCTTCCTCGGCGATTTGCGGCCCGTGATCGTCCTGACGCGCCGCGGCAGGGACCAGCCGGCCCAGGATCTCGGCGCCGGCCGCGGTCTCGATCACCCCGTAATGCACGTCTCCCTGGACCTTGGAGCAGGGCCCCAGCACGACGCGCTCGTTCGCGTGGATATCCCCCTTGACCGTGCCGTTCAGCACGACGTTCGCGACTTCCACGGATCCCTCGATGCAGCCGGATTCGCTCACGGAGAGCATCGACCCGGAAGCGCCGTCGGCCCGGACGCTGCCGGTGACGCGCCCATCGAGGTGCAGCCCTCCGGCAAAATCGATATCGCCGTGAATGCGCGCCGACTTGCCGATCAGGATCTCGACGCGTGCGCTGCGCTTGGATTCGCGACTCAGCATATGGCTTGCTCCTTGAACCGGAAGAAGGGGGACTTCAAGGAGACTCCACCTTCCACGGAAAAGTCTGGATGAGGGGCGTGACCGGCTTGCCGCCGGCGCGCACCTCGACGGTCAGGCGCTCGGGCGAGAAGCCTGCGGGAAGCGCGATGTGCTGCTCGAGGCTCTGGTAATAGCGGAAGCTGAATGGCTGCGTGGACAGCTTCCCGTCCGTGAGAGCCGCAAGATCGAGCGTCTCGGTCTTTCCTTGCGAACGGCCCTCGATGCTCAGCTGGAAGGTTCCACTCATCGCCGCCTGCGGATTTGCGGTCTGCAACAGCGTCAAGTGCACGTCGAAGCGCCCGTCGGCGCCGTGAGCGGCACCCGCGGCGCTCGTGCTGGCCACGCCACCAGCAACACCTGTCTCAGTTGCGGCACCCGCGGAGCCTGCACCGGCTCCAGTCCCCGCGGCGCTCGCATTTACCGAAGGGCTTGCTCGGACGGCGCCAGCCGAGCTGTCACCGCCGGTCACGCCGCCCGCACCGCTCACGCTGCCTGCGCCACTCGAGCTGTTTCCGCCACTCGAGCTGCCTTCGCCGCTCACGCTGTCCGCGGTGATGGTCAGCTGCTGGATCTTGAGCCCCATCGCCAGATCATCTTGCGAGACGCCATGCGATACGACGCCGCGATAGAACGCGAGCTGTTGAGCCTGACTCGCCACTTGCGACTGTAGCTCGCCGATCGTGTGCGCGAGCTCGGTGCGCTCCTGCGCCAGACCGACGCGCGTCGTGTCGAGATCCGTGACCTGCTTGCGAAGCGCGCTGTTGTCCTTCTCGAGCCGCGCCGCGGTCGCTTGGAGCTGTGCGCGCTGCCGGGCGGCGGCGATCACGTCGTAGCCGCCTTGGTAGCGTCCAGCCTCGAATGAGGCGCCCAGCGCGAGCAAGCCGCCAACGACAGCCACCGTCGTGAGCACCAGCGTGCGCCGGGGCGCAACTCGACGAATGACCAGATTCGCGGGCAGCTCGGTCATGGCGCCCCGGGTGGCCGCTCAGTCGAGCTCACGCGCGCTCGAGGCGGCGTGCTCGTCCGAGGTTGCGAGACGCTCGAGCCACGGGGGTGCGGCCGGCGGGCCTTGCGGAAAGGCGATCGGCGCGAGCTCCTTCAGCGCCCGCACATACACCTCTCGCTTGAAATAGATCACTTCCCGGACCGGCTCCCAGTAGCTCGTCCAGCGCCACTCATCGAACTCCGGCGCCGAGCTCGCGCCGAGCTCGAACCGCACGTCCTCGCGCTTGACGCGCAGCAGGAACCAGCGCTGCTTCTGGCCGATGCATAGCGGATGGCGATTGCGGCGGATGTACCGGGCCGGCAGCCGGTATCGCAGCCAGTCCTCGGTGCGGCCGAGCACCGTCACATCGCCACCGGTGAGGCCAGTCTCCTCGTGCAGCTCCCGGAACAGCGCCTGCTCCGGATCCTCTCCCTCGCTCATGCCGCCCTGAGGAAACTGCCACCCACGTCCGCCGCCCACCCGCCGCCCGAGAAATACCTCGCCGCTGTCACGCATCAACACGATGCCAACGTTCGCGCGGAACCCCTCGGAGTCGATCTGGTCGATCATTTCGATGTGGAGTCTGCCATAACCTGCGCACCGAGTCGGCTGGGGGCCCGGCCCCCTGTCCAAATCGAGATCCTGATCACCGGCCACGGCGTCCGGCGTCGCTACTAGGCGACGGTGCTCTCGGAGACGGCGACCCCGTTGCGGCCCGCCCCCTTCGCGCGATACAGCGCGGCGTCGGCCTCCGCCATCAGCCGCTCCGCAAGCGACTTGAAGTCCCGAGTCTCCGGGCCCGGCGCCGCGGCCGCGACGCCGATCGAAAGAGTCATGGTCTCCGCGACCGCGGGCATGACGTTGATCGGCGATCGGCACACCGCATTCAGCACGCGCCGGGCCACGATCGCACCGTCCGGGACGCTGCCGTTCGGCAGGACGATGGCGAACTCGTCGCCGCCGAACCGGGCGCCTGTGTCGCTCACCCGCATCTCGGCGTCGATCCGCTGCGCGACCTCGCGCAGCACCGTGTCCCCCGCAAGGTGGCCATAGCGATCGTTGATGCGCTTGAAGTGATCCACGTCGATCATCAAGCAGGCGACCGATTGGCGAGCGCGCTGTGCACGCGCCAGCTCCTCGCAAAGCCTGGCGTGCAGATAACGGCGATTGTGAAAGCCGGTGAGGAAATCCGTGAGTCCGCTGCGGACGAGCCGCGCCCGGTTCACGGCGTTCTCGATGCAAACGCCCGCGATGACGCCAAGATGGGCCAGGAAGTCGCTTGCAAGCTCCCCCGTGAAGCGCCCGGAATCGCGGCTGCCGAAGACCAGGACCCCCTCGAGCTGGCCGCCTCGAAGGAGCGGAACGAGTGCGACGCTGCCGAGCCCCGTGGCATGCGGGATGAGAAGCTCGTGATCCGCGGTGCGATAGGGGCCGAGCCACGGCCGCTCGAGCGCTGCGAGCTGCGGGGCGAGCGCGACGAGCGTCTCGACGAACTGCACGTCGGCGAGGCCCTCCCGCAACAGCCCATCGCCGGAGAGCAGGTGGCGTATCTCGTGCTGCGGATCATGCAAGACGAGCGAGACGGCATCGAGCTGATAGGCCGCGCCGAGCCCGTGGATCAGCTGCTCGAGCAGCTGCACGAGCGAGCCCGCGCGCAGCAGATCGAGCTCCCGCCTCTGCGTCTTGCGAAGCAGCGCCTCGTTGCGCGCCGCCGCCTCCGTGAGTGCCTGCAGCCGCGCCTCAAGCTCCCGATTCTCGCGCTCCAGCGCGGCGATGCGCTCGCTCATCTCGAGGATGCGCTGCTCGCCGAGCTGCCGCGACCGCCGCATGACGTGCGCTGCCCTACGCGCGCCGCTCCGCAATCGTGCGGCGATCTTCCAGGTATTCGCGGCCGCGGCTCATCAGCGCGACAAAGGCATCGTGATCTCCCGACAGGACGGCCGTGCGGATTCGCTCGACCGCCTTCGCGAGCGCCTCGAGCGAGTCGGCGCCATAGTCGTTGAGGCGTTGGATGTCGTAGTAGAGCTCCGGGCTCTCCTGCGCCACGCGCGTGGCAACGTCGAGCTGCGCATCGAAGGTCGTGCTCGACATCCTGGCGAGCCGGGGAGCCGCCTCGCCGCTTTCCGCAAGCGCCGTGAAGAACGCGATGTTGAGCGCATGCGACAGGCCGAGGACATAGGCGATCAGCCGATCGTGCTCATCGAGACTCATCACGACCTGCTCCACCATCGTCGGCGCGAAGAGTCCCCGCGCCTGCTCGAGCGCTTCGCCACAGCCGAGGTCCACGAACACCACGTGCCGCCCCGAGAGCAGCTCCGTGTCCGGCCCGAACATCGGGTGGATGGAGGTGACTTTGCAGCCGTGGGTCTTCAGCGCGAGCAAGCCCGCCCTCAAGGGCGACTTGAGCGAGCCCACATCGAAGACGACTCCCGGCGGGCGGCGCGGTGCGAGCTCCCGAAGAATGCCGTCGGTCGCGCCGAGGGGCGTCGCGAGCACGATGAAATCGTGGCGCAGATCGCAGTTGCGCCAGTCGTCCACCCAGAGCGCTCCGGATGGCGCGCCCGCCGGATCGGCCACCTCGACCTCGAAGCCCTGGGAGGCGAGAAACTCGACGAACCAGCGTCCCATCTTGCCGCCGCCTCCGATGACGAGCGCGCGCCGTCCCGAGCCCAACCCATGCGCCGCGACGCTCGCCTGCTCCTGTGTCGCGAGCGACGAGCGAATGAGCAGCCGCATCAGGGTCTCCGCGAGCGCCGGGGAGACATCGAGCTTCGCGGCGGCGTCGCGGGCATCCACGATGACTTCGCGCTCACGGTGGTAGTCGCGGGTCGGATACCCGGTCTCGCGCTTCACTTCCGCCACCTTGCGGCTCACGGCCTGGCGCTTCGCGACGAGCGCCAGCAGCTGGTGGTCGATCTCGTTCAGGCTGCGGCGGAGGTCCGCCAGGCTCATCTCATCGGGCTTCATGTCTCGAGACTCGCGGGGCACGGGCCCCTCTTTTAACATGCGGGATATGATGACGCCGACAGAGAGCCTGAGCGATCCGCTGCCCGAGGAGCCCCTGGAGACGGCCGCCGGGTGGCTTGCCGAGTCGTGGAAGCGCCGGGAGCAGCCCAACCCGAACGCCATGACCCTCGCGACCAGCACGAGAGACGGCAGGCCGTCCGCCCGGATCGTGCTGTGCAAGGAGATTGCGGCGCGCCCAGGTTATGTCGTGTTCTACACGAACTATCATTCGCGAAAGGGCCGCGAGCTCGCGGAGAACCCGCGGGCGGCCGCCGTGCTGCACTTCGACCCGCTGCAGTGCCAAGTCCGTATCGAGGGCATCGTGGAGAAGGCGCCGGATGCGGACAGCGATGCCTACTTTGCCTCTCGCACCTTGCAGAGCCGCATCGGAGCCTGGGCGAGCGCCCAGAGCGAGCCCATCGAGTCGCGCGAGCGGTTGCGGGCCGCCGTCGCCTCCATGGCCCGCCGCCTTGGGCCGTCCGTGCCGCGGCCCCCGCATTGGGGAGGCTACCGCCTATGGGCCGAAGCCGTGGAGTTGTGGGTCTCAGGCGAGGCCCGGATCCACGACCGCGCGCGCTGGTCGCGGCACCTCACGCGGCTCGCCGCCGGGGGCATCGAGCCCGGTCCGTGGTCCGTGACGCGGCTGCAGCCGTAGCGGATACCGGCGCCGATACGGTTGCCCATACGGTGCCGATACGGTGCCGATACGGCCGCCGGGCCGGCCGCCAACCCGGCAGCCGCCTCAGGTCGCGAGTGAGCCCCGCACCGCCTCGTGCAGCAGCCCGTTGGTTGCGAGCACCGTCGTGGTGCGAAGGTCGACCGTCCCGCCCGACAGGTCCGTGAACGTCCCCCCCGCCTCGCGCACGATCACAGCGAGCGCAGCGATATCGAGAATGTTCACGTCCGACTCGATGACCACATCGAGCGATCCGCGCGCGAGCAAATGATAGTGGACGAAGTCGCCGTAGCCTCGAATGCGGCTGACCCGCTGGATCAGATCTCCGAAACGCCGCCAGCCCGCCGTTGAGCGCGTCAGTGTCTTGAGGTTGCCCGTGGAGACGATCGCGCCTTGCAGCTCGGTTGTCGCGCTCACGTGGATGGGATGTCCGTTGAGATACGCGCCCGCGCCCTCCTCCGCCCAGGCGAGCTCCCCGTACGCCGATGCGCTCGAGACGCCGAGCACGAGGCGGCCGCCCCGCAAGAGCGCGATCTGGGTCGAGAAGAACGGGCAGTCCCGGATGAACGATTTGGTTCCATCGAGCGGATCGACGAGCCACACCGCCTCGCCGTCGATGCCGTGCTGGCCGCTCTCCTCGCCGTAGAAGCCGTAGGCCGGGAAGCGCTCGGTCAGCACGCGGCGGATTGCCTCCTCGGCGCGGATGTCCGCTTCGGTCACAGGCGACTGATCGGACTTCGTCCGCACTTGCACGTTGCGCTGATACAGAGAGCGGATGATCTCTCCGGCCGCCTGCGCGGCATCGAGCGCGGCCTGCAGCTCTCTCGAGGGAGTATGCATCGAATCGGTTCGCGAGTCTGACCGGCGGGCAGCATAATACGTCGATGGGTCACCGTCTGAGCAAAATCTACACGCGCACGGGCGACGACGGCACGACCGGACTCGGTGACGGCCAGCGCGTTCAGAAGGACGATGAGCGGGTAGAAGCCTACGGCACCGTCGATGAGCTCAACAGCGTGCTCGGCCTGGTGCTTGCGGCGCCGAGCCTGCCGGAAATCGTCAAGACCTGTCTCACGGCCGTTCAGCACGACCTGTTCGATCTCGGGGGAGAGCTTTGCATCCCCGGCTACCGTCTCATCACGCCCGAGCACATCGCTCAGCTGGAGAGCACGCTCGATCAGCTCAACGACGCCCTGCCACCGCTCGAGGATTTCATCTTGCCGAGCGGCGGTCCGGCCACCGCGGCATGCCACGTTGCGCGCACAGTGAGCCGCCGTGCCGAGCGCCGCGTGTGGACGTTGGCCAAGCGCGAGCCGATCAACGAGGAGGCGGCGCGGTATCTCAATCGACTGTCCGACCTGCTGTTCGTGATCGCCCGGATCCTGGTGCGCCATGAGCGAGGCGCCGAGGTGCTCTGGCGCCGCACGCGCGGCAAGCCGAGCAGCGGACCGGCTTGACCCCTCGACCCGCGCACAAGGCCGATCGGCCGCTCACCGTGGTGGGCGTGCTCCTTTCGATGTTCATGGGCGCGATGGAGGCAACCATCATCGCGACCGCGATGCCGACCGTCGTCGAGAAGCTCGGCGGCATCGAATATTATGGCTGGGTCGGCGCCGTGTACCTGCTCACGTCGACCGTCATGATGCCGCTCTACGGCAAGGTGTCCGACCTGCACGGACGCAAGCCGATCATCCTGCTCAGCATGGCCATCTTCCTCGTGGGCTCCATGGCGAGCGGCCTGTCGAGGAGCATGGCGCAGCTCATCGTCTTTCGGGCGCTGCAGGGCGTCGGCGCGGGGGGACTGCAGCCC
>JASHTA010000064.1 GCA_030040795.1 Gammaproteobacteria bacterium
TGGATGGCCATGGAGTGGGTGCGCTTCGGCAAGCCGAGCTTGCTCGGCATCGTCACGGGTACCGTCGCCGGACTCGGCACGATCACGCCCGCCTCGGGATTCGTCGGGCCGGAGGGGGCGGTCGTGATCGGAATCTGCGCGGGCGTCGTGTGCTTTCTCGCCACGCAGCTGCTCAAGCGCAAGCTGTCGATCGACGACTCGCTCGACGTGTCGCCGGTGCACGGCGTGGGCGGAGCCCTCGGTACGCTGCTCACCAGCGTATTCGTCGATGCGCGTTTCGGCGGAGTCGGCTACGCCGGGGGCATGACGCTCGGTCGGCAGTTCCTCGCTCAGGTGACCGGTGTCCTTGCGGCGGCCGCCTGGTGCGCCGTGCTGACCTTCGTCATCCTGAAGGTGCTCGACGCGATGCTCGGCCTGCGCGTAACCGAGGATCAGGAGCGCGAGGGTCTCGACCTGGCGCTGCATGGCGAGCGCGGCTACAGCGACTGAGCTGCCGAGCTTCCCGATATTGCGACGCACATCGCATTAAGCGACCCCCTGGAGCGCCGATAAACCTCGAGGGGCGGTCCGCCTGGCGTCCCCGCTGTCCTCGATCAGGCGCCCGGAGCGGCCCGGCGATAGCCGGGTCTCACGAGATTGCAGGTCATGGCCTCGAATCCTCTTGCGCTGCTCGGTCGGTCCCTGTACGGCCTGTGGTCAAGCTTCTGGCACTGCGCGGATAGACGCCGGCAGGTCGCCGCCTTCGGCCGGATGCTTCCCGTCATCGAGTTCGACCTCCGGGGCAACGTGCTGCGCGCGAACGAGAACTTCCTGCGGGCGTCGCAGTACTCGCGCGAAGAGCTGCGCGGTGCCCATCACCGCATGTTCGTCGATCCGGCGTATGCCGATTCGGCCGAGTACCGGGAATTCTGGGCGAAGCTGCGCAGGGGCGAGTGCCAGTCGGCCCAGTACAAGCGCATGGGCAAGAAGGGCCGGGTCGTGTGGGTGCAGGCGACCTACTACCCGATCCTCGGGCTCTTTGGCCGCCCTTACAAGGTGGTCAAGCACACGGTCGACATCACCGAGCAGATGATCAAGCTGTCCGACGGTCTCGGCCAGCTCGCGGCGATCAGCAAGGCGCAGGCCGTCATCGAGTTCGATCTCAACGGCACGATACTCACGGCGAATCAGAATTTTCTCACGATGACCGGGTACACGCTCGACGAGCTGCGCGGCAGGCATCACGGCATGTTCCTCGCGCCCGGATCTCGCGAGAGCGAGGAGCAGCACGCGCTCTGGAGGCGTCTCGCTCGCGGGGAGTACGACGCAGGCCGCTACAAGCGGATCGCCAAGGGGGGGCGGGAGATCTGGATCCAGGGCAGCTACAACCCCATCCTCGATGCCGAGGGCACGCCGTTCAAGATCGTCAAGTACGCGACGGACATCACGACGCAGGTGAGCTTCGCCGAGCAGCTGCGGCGCGCCGTGCAGGAGACGCATGCCGTCGTCGCCGCGGCGACAGACGGTGATCTGACGCGGCGGCTGTCGCTCGAGGGCAAGACGGGCGAGCTCGCCACGCTGTCCGAAGGCGTCAACTCGCTCCTCGACGTGGTGACCGCGCTGGTCGGACGGATCCAGGAGGTGACGGGTGAGGTGCAGAACGGGGCCGAGCAGATCGGAAGCGGCAACTCGGACCTCGCGCAGCACGCGGACGAGCAGGCGTCCAATCTCAAGAAGGCGGCCGCGTTGATGGAGACGATGGCGGGCTCCGTGAAGGAAACCGCGCAGAACGCGGCGCGCGCCAACGAGCTGGTGATCGCCGCGAGCGACCGGGCCGAGAAGGGGGGCTCGGTCGTGGGCTCCGCGGTCACGGCGATGGGCGGCATCAACGCGGCGGCGCGCAAGATCGCCGACATCATCGGCGTGATCGATGCGATCGCGTTTCAGACCAACCTGCTCGCGCTCAATGCGGCGGTGGAGGCCGCGCGAGCCGGCGAGCAGGGGCGCGGGTTCGCCGTGGTGGCGAGCGAGGTGCGCAACCTCGCCGGGCGCAGCGCGACGGCCGCCAAGGAGATCAAGGCGCTGATCCAGGACAGTGTGGCCCGCGTGAGCGAGGGGAGCCGGCTCGTCGAGGAGTCCGGCCGCTCGCTCGCCGAGATCGTGGGCGCGGTCCGGCAGGCCACGCAGATCGTGGCCCAGATCGCCAGCGCGAGCCGCGCGCAGTCCTCGGAGATCGAGCACGCGAGCCACACCGTGATGCAGATGGAGTCGATGACCCAGCAGAACGCCGCCCTCGTCGAGCAGGCCGCCGCGGCGAGCGAGTCCATCGTCGAGCAGGTGCGCGCGCTCAATGCGATGGTCGCCGGTTACCGCCTCGATGCGGGGCTCGCCGGGCACGCGGTGCTCCTGCGCGATGAGCCTGAGCTGCGCCGAGCGCTGCCCTGATCCTCGAGGAGCCCGGGTCCCGGGGTCCGATCGTTATATACGGTCAAATATTTTCCAATCGAGAAGAATGATGATGATAGACGAGCCGCAATCGGCCCGCCTTTCATTTTGGCTCGCGGCGCAGCTACACTCGCTCCGCGGTCGGCGCGCTGGACAGATCTGATAAATCAAAACCGGCCGTCGTCCATGAGACGGTGCGGGAGCTCCCATGAAGCGTTGGATCTGGATTCCGGTCGTCATCGTACTGGCGGGGATCGTCGTCACCTGGCGCGCATTCTCGATGAGCGTTCCGCACCGGCCGGATGTCGTTGCGACACCGCAGATGGTGGCCCGCGGCGCGTATCTCGTGCGGGCTGCGGATTGCGTGAGCTGCCATACGGTGCCGGGCGGCACGGCCTTCGCGGGCGGCCGCGAGTTCGACCTCGGCAGCATGGGAAAGCTCTACTCGCCCAACATCACTCCGGACAAGGAAACGGGGATCGGCAGCTGGAGCGACGATGACTTTCGCGCGGCCCTGCAGCTCGGCATCGGCAAGGGAGGCGTGCATCTTTATCCGGCCTTTCCGTATGCCTCGTTCACGCTGCTGAGCGACGCCGACGTTCTCGCCGTCAAGGCGTATCTATTCAGCCTCAAGCCCGTCCACTCCACGCCTCCCACGGATGCGATGCGGTTTCCGTACAACCAGCGCTTCCTCATGGCCTACTGGAGCTGGCTGTTCGATTCGAATCGCCGCTTCGAGGCGGACTCCTCGAAGTCCGCCGAATGGAACCACGGCAAGTACCTCGTCGAGGCGCTGGGCCACTGCGGGGAGTGCCATACGTCGCGCAATCTCCTGCAGGCCGTCAAGCACTCCGAGGCGTACGGCGGTGCGGTGACTCAGAAGTGGAAGGCCTACGACATCACGCCCGACAAGACGACCGGCATCGGCAGCTGGACGGATGACGAGCTCGTCTCGTATCTCTCCACCGGATTTGCGAAGGACCATGGCCCAGCCTCCGGACCCATGGCGGAGGCCGTCTCGAACAGTCTGCGGTATCTGCCGCTCTCGGACATTCACGCGATCGTGACCTACCTGCGCTCGCTCAATCCCCTCCCGAGCGTGGTCCCGGTGTCGGTGTCGGATGGCGCCGGTCCGGCGAGCGCGGACGCGAATGTCGAGTACGGTCATAAGGTGTACGTGCGCGAGTGCGCGAACTGCCACCGCTCCGACGGAACGGGTACTCAGAGCGAGTACGAGGCGCTGCACGGCGGGGAGACGGTCGCCGATCCGCAGGCCATCAATCTCACGCAGGCGGTCCTCTACGGATCCACGCTCGATACGGCTGACGGGCACTTC
>JASHTA010000523.1 GCA_030040795.1 Gammaproteobacteria bacterium
GGGGACGGTGGAGCCCGACACGTACCTGCGTGGGGCTCTGCTCGAGCGCCTCGAGCTCGGCGATGTCGGCGAGAGCGGATTGCGGCGCCACGTCATCCTGGTACGCGGTCGGAAGCATGGCGGCGTACCGCTTGGTCGCCGCGAGCGCCGCGGCCTCATCCATCCGTTCCACGAGCTCCGCGTGCAGCCTGTCGGCCCAGGTGCTCGCGGCATGGGCGACCTCGCGCTCGAGGCGCGCCGCATCGATGCTGGGGCGGGCCGGGGGATCGGTGCGCACCACGACGTGCAGGCGGGCCAGCGTCGATTCCGATAACTGCACCTGGGACTCGACGTCGCGTCCTCCGAGCTCGGTGCGCAGGATCGACTCGATGCGGCCGCGGACCGCGGTGCTGTAGTGGTCGCGCGGCACATAGACGAGGCAGGAGTAGAACCGCTCGAACGCATCGCGGCGGACGAAGAGCCGCACGAGCGCGCGCTCGTAGAGGTTCACGACACCGCGCACGACGTGCACGAGCTCTGGAACGGTGGCCTGGAACAGCTCATCGCGCGGAAAGGTCTCGAGCGCATGCTGCACGGCCTTGGCGTCGTGGCTGTCCCCGGCGAGCCCGAAGCGCCGGATCACCTCCGCGACCTTCCCGTCGAGAACGGGGATCTCGCGCGGGCTGCGCTCGTAGACCGAGGAGGTCCACAGGCCGAGGAAGCGATGCTCGCCGGTCACGTTGCCGGAGGCATCGAACGTCTTGATTCCGACATAGTCGAGATAGACCGCCCGATGCACCGTCGCGATGGAGTTCGCCTTGGTGACGATGAGGGGGTGCGGCGCTCGCGCCCGCTTGCGCAGCTCCCCCCGCAGAGCGGTCGGGGCGGGCGGAGGCACTCCGGGGCGCGGCACGCGCAGAATGCCGAGTCCTGATGCGCGCGCCGGGACGAGCGTATCGCGATCTCGCCCGCGCCTCAGCCGGTAGCGGCGATAGCCGAGAAACGTGAAGTGGTTGTCGTCCATCCACTCGAGCAGCGATTGCGCCTGGCGAGCTTCGCGGCGGGGAGCCGCGGCGCGACCGAGCTCTGCCGCGATGTCGCGGATGCGCTCCCGCATGGCCTGCCAGTCCATCACCGCGGCCCGCACGTCGGCGAGCGTCGCGAGCAGACGCCGCTCGAGGTCGACGAGGCGTTGCGGATCGAGCTGCCGATCGATCTCGAAGAGCTGCCAGGACTCCGGGCGGTTGCCCCTTGCGCCGTGCGCTCCGTCGGTCCCCGCAGGCCCCGAGCCCGCGAGGCTTGCGCCGATCAGCGCGCCAGCCCGGTTACGCTCCACGGCGAGCACCGGGTGCACGATCAGATGAACGCCAATGGACGCTTGGCTGAAGACGATGCCGAGCGAGTCGACCAGGAAGGGCATGTCCGTCGCGACGACGAGAACCATCGTATGCGGTGATCCGAATCCGTCGCGCCGAGCGCTCGGGGAAAACACGCGCACGAGCGGCCGCTGCCGCGGGCGAAGGTGTCCGAACCGCAGGTGCTCCAGGGCGACGGCCGCGAGATCGCGAGCATCGCGTCCGGCGAGATCCTCCTCGGCCACTCCGTGGTAATACGCGCGCAGGAATCCCTCGGAGCGAGCCGAGAGCCGCCGCCTGCTCGGGATGCGCCGCGCCGCGGAGACGATCCGCTCGATCAGACGCCGCCGCACGGCCGGAATTTGAGGAGTCATGAGCCCCGCCTTCAACGCGTGGCGCGCGATTATACCCGAGGGAAGCCGTCGCTCGGACTTGCGGGATACCTCACGGTCGATGCTCGCGCGCGAGATACTCGGCGCTCTGCATCTCGATGAGCCGGCTCGCGGTGCGCCGGAACTCGCGTGCGAGGCGCTCCCCGCGATAAAGATCCGCGGGTGCGGCCGCAGCGGACACAATGAGATTCACGCCGCGGTCGTAGAGCTCGTCGACGAGCGCGATGAAGCGCCGCGCCTCGTTCTCGTGGAACGCATCGAGCACCGGCACGTTCGCGACGACGACCAAGCCGAACTCGCGCGCGATCTCGATGTAGTCGTCCTGGCTGCGGGGGCCTGCGCACAGGGCTGCGAAGTCGAACCACACCGCCCCGTGGCTGCGGCGAATGACCGGAATGGGGCGGCCCTCGATCTTGATCGAGCCGCCGACGGCGGCTCCGTGGCCCGCGAGCTCCTCGAAGAGCGCTTGAAGACGCTCGGTGCCATCCGGTGCCCCTGCCGCGAGGTACGTGCCGGCATCCGTGAGCCGGCGCAGCCGGTAGTCCGTCGTGCCGGAGACCTCGACCGCCTCGGTATGCCGCTCGATCAGCTCGATGGCAGGCAAAAAGCGCTGCCGCTGCAACCCCCCTTGATACAGGTCCTGCGGGCGCACGTTGGAGGTCGCGACGAGCGAGACGCCGCGGGCCGCAAGTCCTGCGAGCAGCCCGCCGAGGATCATGGCGTCGGCGATATCCGCCACCGCGAGCTCATCGAAGCAGAGCACTCGAGTGTCGCGCGCGATGCGCTCCGCGAGAGGCTCGAGCGGGTCCGCGCGATCCCTCAGCTCCCTGAGTGCCGCGTGCGCATCGTGCATGAAGCGGTGGAAATGCGTGCGCCGGACCGCGGCGAAGGGCAGGCTCTCGACGAAAAGGTCCATGAGCCAGGTCTTCCCCCGGCCGACTCCGCCCCACAGATACAGGCCGCGCTCCGGCGCCGTCCGCCGGCTCCGGCGCATCCAGCTCTTGCCGGCCTTCGTGGCCGCTGCGATGAGGCGCTGGCGCAAGTCGTCGAGCTTGGCGACGGCCGCGAGCTGAGCCGGGTCGGGCCGAAAGCCTCTCGCGGCGATTTGCCGCGTGTAGAGCGCGCGCACGTCCGTCGCGGATGCAGGGCCGTCCATTCAGAGCGCCTGGTAGTTCGGTCCGGAGCCGCCCTCCGGGGGCGTCCAGTTGATGATCTCGTACGGATCCTTGATGTCGCAGGCCTTGCAGTGGACGCAGTTCGCGGCGTTGATCTGCAGGCGCTTGCCGGCGGAGTCCTCCACGATCTCGTAGACACTCGCCGGGCAGAAGCGCTGGCAGGGATTGCCGAACTCTCTCACGCAGCGGTCCACGCAGACGGAGGTGTCGAGCACCTTGAGGTGCGTCGGCTGGTTCTCATCGTGCGTGGTGGAGGCGAAGAAGACCGATGCGAGGCGGTCCCGCGGCGGCAGAGTGCGGTCCACCCAGCCGCGGTCGGGGGAGGAGTAATCCCCGAGCATCTTCAGCCGCGCAGAGTTCGAAGTGCGGCTCTTCAACGTCCAGGGGGTCAAGCCGCGGGTCACCACTTCGAGCGCGCTGTTCGCGATGCCGGCCCACAGGCCGTATTTGAAGGCCGGCTTGAAGTTGCGGACCGCCTTGAGCTCCCGGCCGCCGGGCGAGGCGCGCCAGCGCGCGTCGAATCCCTCGGGCGAGCCGCTTTCCACGAGGTGCTCCGCGGCGAGCATGCCGGAGCGGATCGCCTGGTGAATGCCTTTGATCTTCGGCACGTTCACTCCGCCTGCGGCATCGCCTATGAGAAGCGCGCCCGGCATGTCGAGGCGCGGAATCGATTGCCAGCCGCCCGCAGCGATCGTGCGCGCGCCGCCGGCGATGATTTGTCCACCCTCGAGGAATGGCTTGATGCGCGGATGATGCTTGAATTGCTGGAACGCCTCGAACGGCGAGAAGCGCGGATCCTCGTAATCGAGTCCGACGACGAACCCGACGTAGGCGCGATCGCCGTCCAGGTGATAGATGAAGCTGCCTCCGTAGGTGCGCGAGTCGAGAGGCCAGCCGAGCGTATGCTGGATGAGCCCCGGCTCGACTCGGCCCTTCGGCAGCTGCCAGAGCTCCTTGAGGCCCAAGCCGTAATCCTGGGGGCACGAGCGCGCATCGAGTCCATAGCGGCCGATCAGCTGCTTCGCGAGGCTGCCGCGAGCGCCCTCGGCGACGATCGTCGTGCGCGCGCGGATGTCCGCGCCCGGCGCGTAGTGCGGTCCGGGCCGACCGCTCTTCTCAACGCCCATGTCGCCCAGACGCACACCGGCGACCGACTCATCCGCATTGAAGAGAGCCTCGACGGCGGCAAAGCCCGGGAACACATCGACCCCGAGCGTTTCGGCCTTCTGGGCGAGCCAGGGCGTGAGCAGTCCGAGCGACACGATGAAGTTGCCGCGATTGTGCAGCTGAGGGGGTATCGGCAGCGGGATGCTCCCCGTGCGCGTGAGCAGGCGGAACTCGTCGCGCCGCGCGGGAACACAAATTCCGGGGGGACTCTCGCGCCACTCCGGTGCGAGCGCATCGAGCGGGCCCGGCTCCATCACGGCGCCGGAGAGCGCATGCGCGCCGACGGCGGATGCTTTCTCCACCACACAGACACGCAGATCGGACTGGAGTTGTTTGAGACGAATGGCGCAGGCGAGCCCCGCGGGTCCTGCGCCCACGATCGCGGCGTCGTACTCCATGATGTCCCGCTCGACGGCGCTCATGCAGCGTCGGAGGGGACAGGCTGTTCGAAGGGGAATCTCACCGGGCGCAGTTTACATTCGAAACACGCCGTAGCGCTCGGGCTGCGGCTCGGGTCCGTGGATCGCAAGATGCAGCGCGAGGCCGAGGACGCGCCGCGAGTCGAGCGGATCGATCACACCATCGTCCCACAGGCGCGCCGTGGCGTAGTACGGGCTGCCCTGAGCCTCGTAGTGCGCGCGAATCTCGTTCATGAAGGCCTGCTGCTCCGCGTCCGGCCAAGGCGTGCCGCGCGCGTCGGCACTCTCGCGGCGCACCGTCGCGAGGACCTGTGCCGCCTGCTCTCCGCCCATGACCGAGATGCGCGAGTTGGGCCATGTCCAAAGAAAGCGCGCTCCGTAGGCGCGGCCGCACATGGCGTAGTTTCCGGCGCCAAAGGAGCCGCCGATGAGCAGAGTGAGCTTGGGCACGGTGGCGCACGCGACGGCTGTCACCATCTTCGCGCCGTCCTTGGCGATGCCGGCGTGCTCGTAGCGCTGACCGACCATGAATCCCGTGATGTTCTGCAGGAACAGCAGCGGGAGCCGCCGGCGATCGGCGAGCTGCACGAAGTGAGCGCCCTTCAGGGCGGACTCCGAGAACAAGATGCCGTTGTTCGCGACGAGGCCCAGGGGACAGCCCCAGATGCGGGCGAATCCACACACGAGCGTCGTGCCGTATTCGGCCTTGAACTCGTGGAACTCCGAGTCATCGACGAGCCGGCCGATGATCTCCCGCACATCGAAGGTCTGTCGCGTATCCTCCGGAAGGATGCCGTAGAGATCCTGGGGATCGAGCCGGGGCTCGCACGGGTTGGAGCAGGCGAGCCAGGGCGCGCGCGGCGCCGCGAGGCTCGCGAGCGCGGAGCGCGCGATGGCGAGCGCGTGCTCGTCGCTCTCCGCAAGATGATCGGCGACGCCGGAGATGCGCGCGTGGACCTCGCCGCCTCCGAGCGTCTCGGCGTCGACCTCCTCGCCCGTCGCGGCTTTCACGAGCGGCGGTCCTCCAAGGAAGATCGTGCCTTCACCCCGCACGATGATGGTCTCATCGGACATCGCCGGTACGTAGGCGCCTCCCGCAGTGCAGCTGCCCATGACGACCGCGATCTGCGGGATGTTGCGCGCGGACATCCGGGCCTGATTGAAGAAAATGCGCCCGAAGTGGTCCTTGTCCGGGAACACCTCATCCTGCAGCGGCAGGAAGGCGCCGCCCGAGTCGACGAGGTACACGCAAGGCAACCCGTGCTCGAGTGCGATCTCCTGCGCGCGCAGATGCTTCTTCACCGTCATCGGGAAATAGGTGCCGCCCTTGACCGTCGCATCATTGGCGACGATGAGCGCTTCGCGCCCGCTGATACGGCCGATTCCGGCGATGAGTCCAGCCGCGGGCGCGGCGCCGTCATAGAGGCCATCGGCTGCGAGCGGGGAAAGCTCGAGGAAGGGGGACCCGGCGTCGAGCAGCCTGAGGATGCGTTGCCGCGGGAGCATCTTCCCGCGCGCCGTGTGCTTGCGCCTCGCCTCCTCGCCGCCTCCGAGGCTCGCCGCCGCCATCCGCGCGCGCAAGTCGGCGACGAGCGCGCTCGTCCGCGCGTGATTGGCTCGGAAGCGCTCGCTCGAGGTGTCGATGCGGGTCTCGATTCGGGGCATCACAGCGTCTCCACGGCCGCAGCGACCGGGTACCGGTCGTATTTTAGGGACACTCTGAATTACCGACCGCATCTGGTGCAAAATCGAGGTACGGAGGGCCGGATCGATGAAGCAACAGACACTGACGGGGTTTGAGAAGTACGGTAAGACCACGCGCCGAGCGCAATTCCTGGCAGAGATGGACCGGATCGTGCCGTGGAAGGAACTGGGAGAGGCGATTGAGCCGATCTACCCGAAGGGTACTGGGGAGGCAGGTGGTAGACCTGCGGTGCCTCTGGAGCGGATGTTGCGGATCTACTTTCTGCAGCTGTGGTTCAACCTCTCCGATCCTGCGGTGGAGGAAGCACTGTACGACTCGGCCTCGATGCGCCGCTTTGCCGGCATAGACCTGGGAATAGAGCCGGTGCCGGATGAGACGACGGTGTGCAAGTTCCGGCACCTGCTGGAGCGCAACGGCGTGGGCAAGACGCTGCTGAAGGCGATGAACACGTACCTGCGGGAGAATGGGATCAAGGTCGGCAACGGCACCATCGTGGATGCGACGATCATCAGCGCGCCGAGCTCCACGAAGAACCAGGACAAGAAGCGCGATCCCGAGATGCATCAGACCGCCAAGGGTAAGCAGTGGTATTTT
>JASHTA010000524.1 GCA_030040795.1 Gammaproteobacteria bacterium
GATGGTTTACCAGGTGTAACGCTACGTGAGCTCGGGCTGGATGTGTACACGGGTCCCGTCGTGGACTTCAGACTCCGCCATCACATCAGCTTCAAAGCAGAGCCCGACGCCGTTCCGTTGCTTTACGCTTCCCACTTTGCCGGCGGATTCCAATGGCCACGGGACGGCCGCAAGCCGAATTCCATCCGTCGAAATACCGAGACCGAAAAGTGGCTGATGCCCAGGGGTTGCTATGTCATCCTGAAGCGATTCAGTTCGAAGGAAGAGAAGCGGCGCGTGGTTGCATACCTATTCGACGGTGCGGAACTGCCCGGCGAGGTAGTCGGCTTCGAGAACCATCTCAATGTCGTTCATCAAAACCGGCAGGGACTCTCTCCGACTCTCGCGCGCGGCCTTGTCGCTTATCTCAATTCCGAAGAGGTTGATGAATATTTTCGAGTATTCAGCGGGCACACGCAGGTCAACGCGACGGATCTGCGGCGTATGCGCTACCCGAGCATTGAGGAGTTAGAGCGACTCGGGGCGTCCGAACATGCAAACTGGATCGATCAGGTCGCCTTTCAAATCCCGGACGTTTAAGCGGCATGCCCAAGGCATTGCGTGGGACACGGAGGTGTGGCTCGCGGATCTGCCCGACCACATGATGCATTTCAACGGCGATCGCTTCCTCGGTCCAAGAGTCAAGCCGCATCGAGCCTGAGCACAAACGCATACTTCGCATGCGTCAGAGTTGCTTAGTAAGGCCTCCTGCTCGCGTCGTCGATGCGCACCCAGGTTTGGGTGTGCCCCAGAAAAGAGACCCCGAGATATCCGCGCATGAGGAGCTTCAGGCCGCCGTCGGTCAGATGAAACTTGCAGCGGTACACTCCGCCGGTAGTCGGGTCCAAGATATCGCCACCGACATACTCGCCGTCCTTCAGCCTGAGATGACGCATGATCACCAAGCCGATGATCGGCTGATCCTTGCGGTCGCCCGCGCAGCGCGTGCAACGGGCTGAAAAATCGTCGGCCGGCGAGCTGGGCTCGATGCGTCCATAGAACGCTCCATTTTGCTCGAAGATTCTGATAAGCCCCAGCTGCCTGCCGTCGCCGTCCGTCGGCGCCCACAGGCCTTCGGGCGACGAAAAGTTGGCAGTGCCGGCCAAGAGGATGGGCGATAGGCCTGTAAGGACCACAAGCAGGATGAATTTCACGTGTCGCCCCTCCGCGGACGGCGTGTTTGGATTGCCAATGATCGTCCCACAGTGGTCAGCACAGATCCAGGTGGCAAGCCTGACGCATCGGGCCACAACGCGGAACTGCGCGGTTGGCTGGTGCTAGACGTCACTCCGCGACAGCACGCTCGATCAGCGGCACGGCCGCAGCGAGATTCTCGGCCAGCTCGGCCGGGAGAGCATAACGCTGCACGATGTACCGGGGGTCGTTGTAGGCCGCCCAAACTGCGCCGCCGGGTGCTTCCCACGCGAGCAGCTTGAGCGGAAGGTCGAGACCGGCCGCCGGTGAGGCGAGCATCAGCGGGGTACCCGCCTTGGGATTGCCGAAAATCAGCATCTGCTCCGGACGCATACCGAGTCCCACACGGCCCGCATCGCGGCTGAAATCGATCCGCGCGAACACGAGGATTCCGCTTTGCTTCAACAGCGCCTCCAGGCGGTCGATGGTCGCGACGACAGAATGGCGTGACGGCAGTTGTACGACGCCAGGAACTTCAGCCGGAGAGCTCATGAAAGGAACTCCAAGCAGCAGTGATTCTGCACAAGTGTGAGCGCGAGCCGTGCCTTGCCCACGATTTGCATGCACATGTGCAAAGTTTCAGCCGCGGGTTGTCAAGCTCGGTCGCTTATAGCTCCTCAACTGTTCTGATGCGGGGGCTTCCGATACGTCTTCATCAGCTCCGCAAATCTGGAATCGAAAACAAACGTGACCGGACCCGAGATCACCCAGTTCCATTGCCAGTCAGGGTAGCGAGAATTGGTGACCAGATTGTACTCTCCCGGCGTCACGGCACTCGGCACGAGGAGCGCGGGACTTCTCCGCTCATCACACCAGCTGTCGCCGATCGCCTGCGCGGCCGGCGCTGGCTCATCCGCATCCCAACCGTCGGGAGGCACGGGTGCGCTCTCGATCGCCGCATCCGGGACGTCGATCATGTACAGAACGTGCGGCTCGAGCGCATCAAAGCGCTTGTAGTGCACCAGACGCTCGAGAATCGCGAGTGACAGACTCTGAGCCGCGTAATCGAGATGTCGGCCAGCGGTGTGCCAGCGGCCGCCCACAGAGAACCCACTCAAGCCACCGAATGCGGTCCGATCCGTTCGCCCGAACTTGCGCAGGACGATCCTCCAAGCCCTCACGGTCTAATTCTCAAGCCGGAACACCGTGGATCATTGCCCGCAAGAGACTTTCCACCTTCTGCGCGCCGAGGTCGGTCGCGAGCATTTCGAGCGGCGCCCGACGTCCCAGACTGCGATCTGCAGCGCCCAGCCATTCGGCTACCGCAGCATCCGAGGAAAAGATCTCTCGGGCGAGACTCCGGACGCGCACGATCCTGTAAAGACGCTCGGACTCCGCAGTGGAGAAGCGCTCATGCTTCTTCTCACGCTCGGTCATCGTACGTAGGACGAGCTTGAGCGCCTTGATGATGCGTGCCTTCGGCAAACCGAGAGCGGTCGCGATCTCCCCGAGCGCACTACTGGGCAGCCCGCGCTCGAGCACCTCAATCTGTTCGCCAAGCGGACGCTGAGTAAGAGCCAGTACCCTCATGGCAGAATTGCTCCTTATAAAAAGCACAATTGCCATGCCGGCATCGCCGTGTCAAGGCGCCCGCGAGAGTGGAATGAGGCAAGTGGCTCCGATCCGAGCATATCGCAGACTCTCGCGCGGCGTGGAAGTCACGAGCCGGAGGTGAGTGGATCGGTGCGCAACAGCAGCCAGAATTGCGTCGGCAGCTGCGGGTTCGCGCTGATCGCGCCGATGTCGCCACGGCCGTCGATCGAGACTGGAGAGAGAATCACCGTGCCGCCTGCGATCGAGCTATCCGGGCCGCCGCCGCTGTGGGTGATCGAGAGCACCGTGACGGTGCCCTGGCTGTAGAGCCACACCGTTCCATCTCCGCTTCCCCCCGCCACCTCACCGGCCGAGTCAACGCCGACAGGAGCCCCGATGTCGAGGTCGACGACGCCGGCTGCTGTCAGCGCAGCGGAGAGGTCCGTGACCTGCCCCGTCTGAGCATTGAACAAATACGGATGCGCGTCGGCACCATCGCCGACGACATACTGCCCTGCGGGGTCCAGGCCGGTTGGGTGGCCGGGTGCCGAGCCATCCGGCAACGGCGGAATCGGGACGACGTTTTGTAGGGACGAAGGATTCGCTCCGTCATCCGTCAGACAGAGGATCGCCCCGCTCGAGTCATAACCTGCGACGTTCCCCGGGTAAAAGCCGCCCTCGAAGTGAAGGTTGCTCGCGGTTGCAGTAAACGGGGTTCCGTTGCATTGACCGGGACTCGCAGGAGAAGTCTGAGACGCGAGGTAGATGGCGGCTGAGGCGTAGTTGTACCCCAGAAAATAGGCCACGTACTGCACGGCGGTTGAAGGGGTCGCGCCCGCAGAGGAGGAGCCCGCTGAGGAGGAGGAGCCCGAGGAGCTGGAACTACTTGCCAAGCTCGTCCCCCCCGCGCTCCCGGCCGTGCTGGTCGAGCTCGCCGAACTCGTCGAGCTCGTCGCAGAATTCGATGAGCTCGATGAGCTCGACGACGCATCGGCGGACGCGCTTTCCGTGGTTTGCGCCGACGATGCAGGAATCGCCGCATCCTCGCCGCTGCCACCGCAGCCGGCGAGCAGCAACGCGGCAAGAGCGAGGAGCGATATGGCACGCATGATGGGCCTCCCTGGCGCGACGTGCACTGTGGCCCTCGCGTAGCAAGCTCGGTGCCGCGTTGTTTGAGAGCAACGGCAAGGTCGTGCGTGTCAATCAGGCGCATCGGCACCCACGAATGGAACTTCCCCTCGTATCCCCCGTTGCTGCGATCGAGCGGATCACGCGCCCGAGGGAGCCAGACGACAGCGCGTCAAGAACAGCTGTGTCCATGACGTAATCCATCGTCTGAAGGTCAAGCACTAGCCGAAGCAGGGAGAGCGCATGAAGACAGGGAACGCCATTTGGGCGGGTGCCACGCACGCCAGCAGGATTGCATATGGCCTCTGTATCTTCCTATTCACGGTTGCGCGCGCAGTTCACGCTCAGGAGCCCCTGCCCGTCGGCACCTCCTCGGCCTTCGAGGCATTCGGCGGAAACAGCGCCCTGCAATTGCGATATCTCGGACCCTCACCGCTCGCCGACATGCCAAGCGATCTCGACTACGGATTCCTGATCTCCGAGGATCGGGACATCATCGCCTCTGCCGCACTGATGTTCCATACGAACGTGCACGTGGTCCCGAACCTCACGCTCGGGGTGGGGCCGCAGGCGTATCTTGCGCTGCTCAATGCGCAGCAAAAGACCGATGTCACCGCCATTGCAGCCGGCGCCAACGCCCGCTATGAGATCTTTCGCCGCTGGGGATTCGCCGCATTCGGCAGCGCCTTTTACTCACCGGGCGTCCTGACGTTTGGCAACGCACACAACCTCTATGATTTCGTCGCCGGCGCAGAGATTCGCGGTACGTCACGCCTGACCGTCCTTGCGGGCTATCGCTGGCTGAAATTCACAACCGTCGGGGAGCCCGACGTGCGGGTTCAAAACGAGGTCTTCATCGGCTTGCGGTGGAGACCGCACTGAGCGCGCTGCCCACGAGCCGCCAGGCCCATCGCTACGTTGCGCCTGAAGGGCCCGGAAAGGCTTCCGCCAATCGCTGAAAATCTCGCGGCCTGAGTGTTATAGAAAACGCCTCGGCGTTTTCCCTGGTATGAGCCGGTGAGCCGGATTCGGGAATTGCGATGATGTTCCCGCTGCGCATCACCCAGGCCAGCGCAACCGCCGCCGCCGAGCACTTATGCTCAGCGCCGATCTGCGCCAGCGTGCGGTCAGCCACTACCAGATGATGGTCGCCGCCGAGGGGAGAATACGCCATCACCGGCATGTGATGCTGCCTGCACCAGGGGAGCAGGTCGCGCTCGATCCGACGATTGATCAGACTGTAGGCGACTTGATTGGTTACGCAGCGAGGGCCATCCGGCACACGGAGCAAATCTTCCATCTGGCCGACATCGAAGTTGGACACGCCCCAGGCGCGGATCTTTCCCGCCGCGCGCAACTGCTCGAAATTCGCGACAACGCCCGGGAATTGCGTGCTGGGCACCGGCGAATGCAGCAGATAGAGATCGAGGTAGGGGGTCCCTAGACGAGCGAGGCTCGCCTCGCAAGCACGGGGAATGCCGTCTCCGGACACCTCGTCGGCCTCCACCTTGGAGACCAGGAAAATGCGGTCGCGCCAGCCGGTGAGCGCATGACCCAGAAATTGCTCGGAACGCCCATCCCCGTAATTGCCCGACGTATCGATCAACGTCATGCCGAGCGAGATGCCGAGCCGGATCGCCTCCTCCTCGACCGCGGGCGGGTGCCTCCCCTGTCCGAGGTGCCAGGCACCTTGACCGAGCGCCGAGGTGGTGGTGCCGTCTGGAAGCCGTACAGTACGCGGCGCCATTTTCGAGGCCCTGCCCGCAGCGGCGAGAACCTGCGAGCTTCCTTGCATGGCGAGCGCACCCCCTACTGCCGGCAACGACAGATATGCCGCGCAGCGCGCACCAAATTGACGTCGGCTAAGCAAGCGCTTGTTCATGGTATGCCTCTCCTTCCGACTCGCGGATTGTAATCCGCATGCCGCATGCCTACGACCCCTACGACTGCCGGCACCGCCTTGGCCGGCTATCATCCTCCCGGAGGCACCGGCACTGTATCGCGCCGTGAGCCACCCTGCTTGAACGCGGCCGTCGCGATGTCGCCCTCAATGGACCAGCAACTCGCTCACTTGCGCTCGGACCGCTGCAGTTGACGGAAAACCTCGTCAAGCCTGGATGACCGAGCGTCGCGGCTAGCTTTGCCGGCCGAGCGTGGCTTTTCGTCGCTCAAGGATGCCCGAAGACCGAGCGCATCCAAGGCCTTCAAGACCAAGCCCAGCTCCGCTTTCGGGTTGCCGGACTCCAGATGAATGATCCATTTCCTCCCGACGCCGAGTTGCGGATCGCCTTGCAGTTTGTCTGTCTACGGTGTACAAATAACCTTTACGCGGGAGACTTATGCTTCGGATCGATCTGGCCTCAAACGTCCCGGTATACGAGCAGATCGCCAACGGTCTGCGAGCCGAGCTTGTGACCGGCCAATTCGGTCCGGGAGACAGGTTGCCGACTGTCCGGGCGCTGGCGATCGACTTGGGGGTTCACCACAACACCGTGGCGCAGGCCTATCGCCAGCTCGCGGACGAGGGATGGCTCGAGTTGAAGAGACACCGCGGCGCAACGGTCCGAGAGCGTCGCCACGCGCCCAACCGGTCAGATGGCACCGAGAGATTTATCCGCCCATTGAGGGAGCTTCTCGCAAAAGCGCTGGCGGAGGGCTTGTCGCGCAAATTACTCATCCGCGAGCTGATGGACAGCGCGCGTCGACTCAAGGAGGGAGGATTATGAAGGCGATTCGCAAATCATCTCCGTCCCGAAAGATCGTCAGCGAGGTACCGAGGTGAGCCCACATCTCATAGTACGCATCATCCTGCTTGCGCTCGGGATACTGTCCGCGGTCGCTCACTGGTTCTTACCGCGATTGACACGCCCCGATCTGTACTTTGCGGTCACCGTAGCGCCCGAATTTCGCGACAGCACGGCAGGCAGATTCGTTCTGCGCCGGTACCGTTGGGGGCTCATCGGCGTGTCCGCCCTTACGTTGGCTCTACTGGGGACGCTCGTCCTGACGCCCGCATTCCTGCTCGCTCCCTTGGCGCTATTGCTGCAGCTCGGTGCCTACTTTGCAATTTATTACCGAGCAAGACGCCTTGTACTGCCTCACGCCCTCGCGCCGACCAGGATCCGCGAAGCGCGGGTTGACACGCGCAATCGAAGCATCCCCGGCGGCTGGGTGACCACATCCGGGCCGTTCGCCTTGCTCGCCGCGTGCGCCAGTTATCTGGGCACGCACTGGCAGCAGATCCCCACTCGCCTAGTGCTTCACTGGGGTGCCCACGGTCAGCCCGACCGCTGGGCGGCACGCAGCCTCGGCACCGTCTTTCTCCCGGTGCTCGTCGCCACGGTGATCCTCCTCGCACTGACACTCATTCTCTACGGCATGGCCCACTGGCTACGCCCGATATACGCCGGCGGCCTTCAGGGCGAGCATGAGTCTCGGTTTCGCAGGACGGCATCGATGGTGCTTCTCGTGATGGAATATTGGATTGCGGTGCTGTTTTCCTGGCTGGCGACCCGCCCTCTTCTTCCCGCGTCACTCCAACGTCCACCCGCAGCGATCACGATGGTTGCCGGACTCATCGCGATTGTGGGTGCCGCGGTCCTGATGTGGCTCGGCCAGGGCGGCAACAGAATACCGTCTCCCCAGTGGCCGGATTCCGATTCAACAACTCCGGTGGGAGACCGCACGGAGGACCGGTTCTGGAAGCTCGGCGTCTTCTACTTCAACCGCAGTGACCCGGCCGTGATGGTTGAGAGGCGATTTGGAATCGGATACACCGTGAACTTTGCGCACCCCGTGGCCTGGATCATCATTCTTCTCCCGGTGCTGGCGTTCATCGGTCTCACGACCACTATCGCAGTTAGGCATACGATGCGGTGACGCCGACTGATGATTACCTCCTTGCGGCTGTGAGCTGTGCAACCTGGTTGAGTGCCGCCGCCTCACCAGTGACTGTCTCTTTCGGCGACTTCAGGCTGAGGACATTGATCACCTCTACGGTCAAGCGTCTGGCTTCAAGCTGCAGGCCTAACTGATCTTCCAGTGCTTTCGCTACTGCGGTCGGTTCGACCGGCGAAGCGGCCAATGGGCGATTCCACGTGACTTTGTAGTCATAGCTGCCCCGAAGTCCTGTCCGGTCGACGACGGGTGCCACGAGGGCGTGCCGCAGAAACGTCGTCAGGAAGCCGAGCGAACTACTCTTCGCATCGATGAAGCCGGACGTGAACCGTATCCACTCACGGTCGACTCCTCGCGGAGTCAGCTTCGAGCCCCCGGGACTGATCCGAAGCACATAGCCGTCCATCTGCCTTCGCTCCCGCCTGACGACCAGGCCGAAGCGCTTTGCCAGCAAGGCGCGAATCATCACCGCATACTTCGGATCAAACGGCGGTACCGGAGGACTGTCCGCGGTGATGTCGTAGCCCGACTCTTTCGTCCAGTCCCTTCCCACGATCTGCGAGTCAGCGACGCCGTAGGCATCCGAGATGAACTGCCTTAACGTGCGATAGTGGAAACGGCCCCCATACGAAAACTTGATCAGAATACCCGGGTCTGCGGGTGCGAGCCGGACGGAAACGTTGCGAAACTGCGGTTCATCTGTGGTGGGCGCACCTTCTTGGGCCCGCACGTGCGGTGCCGTCAGGACTCCAACCGCGATGGGCAAGGCAAGCGCCGCACCGGCCGCCAGAGCGAGCACCAGCTTCCGAGCACCGCTCAATCTCTCGATCAGCTTCGCCTTTAGGATGGCTTCGATTCGTTGCCTGAGGTTCGCCCCACCGACACCAGCGACGCAGGCAAGACGGGCCTCCAGATAGTGCTCACAGACCTTCAGAATGCCTTCGGCGTAGATCTCGCGCGGATGACCGTCGGCAAGCACCTGCTCGTCACAGGCGCGTTCGCGCTCAGCGACGAGCCGCGTGCCGAGCCACCAAATGAGCGGATGAAACCAGAACAGAGCCTCTACCAGCATGTGCAGCGCCGCCGCGAGGTTGTCTCGCCATGCGACGTGGCAGCGCTCATGCGCGAGGACCGCGTGCATCTCCTCCGCAGTCAGGCGCTGTTCCATGTCGCGCGGAAGTACGAGCACCGGGTGCAGGACTCCCACGACGCCGGGCTCGAGCTGCGAAAGGGACGATCTCACCGGAATCACGAAGGCCAATCTCGATTCCGTCGATTCGCGCAGCGAGCGATGAACGAGCAACCAGCGAAAGAACCAGCGGGCGCCGACCATGAGCGTGCCCAGTGTCCACACTGCTCCGATGGCGATCGCGACGGATTCACGCTCAGTATCAACGTGAGCGGCCTGCGCCAAGGCGGCCGCAGCTCCTCCGCCGAACTGCGAGAATTGAGTCGCCATTTGTCCAGCGAACGACAACGCCGAGAGCCCCGTCCGAGCCGGACCCAGAGGCCACGGGATGTGTGCCCCGACGGCCGACAGTAAGGCAAAAGGAACAAGAAACTTCGCCGACGCCGCAAGCCACAGCGAATACCGGACGCGGGCGCTGTTCTCTCGCAGCAGCAGCGTGAGGCCACCTGCGATCATGGCAAATAGCGTGGACTGCCACAGATGATTCGCCAGTGCCGTCAGGATGGGGCTATCCATGCTTGCCATCCCCCTTCAGAGCTTTGCGCGCCTCCTCCACGTCCTGCAGCGTCAACTGGCCCGACTCGATGAGATGCGAGACCAGAGGGGCAGCGCGACCGCCGAAGAACGCAAGCAATTCATCGACGAGAAGGCGCTGAGTAGCGCCACGCGTGACCACAGGCTCGTAGATATACGCGTTGCTGATCTTCTTCGCGCGACGGACCGCCTGCTTCGCTTCGAGCCGCGTAAGAATGGTCTGCACCGTCGTGTGCGCCGGCCGGCCCTTCGCCGGAAGGCGTTCCTGAATCTCCCGCACGGAGGCGGCGCCGAGCTCCCACAGCGCTTCCATGATCCGCAGTTCCAGTCGGCTTAATCTCTTCTGCGACACTTGTAGCATTGTCTCCTACATCTGTAGAATCGTCAATCCAATTTAACGCTTCTGAAGGAGGACAGACGAGATGAACCGCTTGGTTACGTGCTCCCTAGCTGCCCTGTGCTCTACCGCCGTGCTCGCGACGGCTGCCGCCCAGAACGGCCCTTCGACACCGCAACAGGTGGTGCAGAACGCCGTGAAGATCCGCAAGGCACTCCTCGATGTGCAGTCCTTCGCGTTCGGCCCGGTCGTCGCAATGCTGCGCGGCAGTCCCTTCGATGCCGCTGCGGCAGCGAAGTCTGCTGTGCGCATACAGGTCACGGCGTCGATGATTCCGGAAGTCTTCCAGACCGACACCCATAAGTTCCAGGTACAGACCAAAGCGCGCGAAGGCATCTGGTCGAACAAGGCGGACTTCGACGCCAAGGCCAAGGGTCTACAGGACGCGGCGGCGGCGCTCGAGACCGCAGCCAAGGGCGGCGACAAAGAGACGACGCTCACCGCGGCCAAAGCAGTGGGAAAGGCCTGCTCAGCCTGCCACGATGAGTACAAGGACAGTTGACGTTTCGATCACGTCCACCCATAGCCCTTGCTCAGTTCCTGGACGACGTCCGCGCGCACGAAGCGATGAGTAGCCATGATTCGTGGTCGGTCAGCTGTGTTGGGAGCACCCGAATGCAGCACGCGCAAATCCGTCAAATAAGCATCGCCGGCTAATCCGGTGAGCTCCATCACTTCGAGCTCAACGCTTCCGACTGTGCCGACGCGTCCAAGCAAGCGCGCGCGTTCTCCGACATTGGGGGGCGCCTCGGAGTACAGCTCGCGAAAGAACGGTTCACGACACAGAAGCCGCTTCACCTCTCTCGATCGGATGAATCTCCCTTCGTTCAACAAGCGGTGGGAGCCGGCGAGGACGAGCGTACCGCCACCGCGAGGCTCGACCGTGTCCACGAAGGCGAAGAGCTGCACGCCGGGCTGCTTGCCACTGGCCAATCGCGGACTGTCCATATGCCAGTCCGTCGGCACCGTCCACGTGTCCGAGTTCGGCAGCGTGAAAAGGACTTGGGGCCGCCCGGACATTTTCCGGTCCACCGCGCAGCCATCGAGCAACGCTTCGACGACCGCGCGCAGTGCGGGCTCCTCAAGCAGCGCCTCCACGGCCGGATGCTTGTTACCAATCGCTTCTGAGGTCTTCAGGCCGGTAGCCGGCCATCGTGGTCTGGCAGCGGGATCGAGATGCCATGCGCCGTCTTTCCACAGTCCCAGTCGAGCGAGTCGTGACTGGACGTACTCGCGCAGACTTCGCACCCTGTCAACCGAGAACAATCCCGCGAAGCGCAGAACGCCTCGGCGGTCAAACTCCTCGAGCTGCTCGGAAGTGATGATCGAATGGCCGGGCATCGGCGTCTCCTCGATGAAGACGCCCCGCGGCAGATGACCCGTCCTGACAACAGAGCCAGAACGTTGCATCTACCGCGGCGGTACCGCGGCCACCGCGAGGCGCGGTGAACGACAACCTATCGTTGCTCATTGTCCTCCCCCCATTCCCTGGAGGCAAGGCAGTGAAGGGCGAGGCACCTTGGATGCCTCGCTCTCACAGGAATTCGCTCAGACTCGGCGGCGCCGGAACAGAAGGTGGTAGACCACCAGAAAGACGATCGCGCCAATCACGGCCACGATCAGACTGTAGAGGTTGAAGCCGGTCACGCCAGCCATACCGACGGCGTGGAATATCCACCCACCCACGACGGCACCCACAATTCCGAGGACAATGTCGAGGAGGACACCCTCGCCGCTCCTGTTGACGATTTTGCTCGCGATGAATCCTGCAATGAGACCGAGGATAATCCACGCTATGATGGACATTTGTCGCTCCTCATCGTGAGTCCAGATCCCGAGTTGACGTTACGCCTAGGTTCCGGCGCACTCCCGGCGCCGCTCCAACCGGCGCGAGTCACATTATCACTCCGATGCCTCTTCCGCGGACAGAGCCGGCAAGAAATGGGCCGCCAACGCCGAGATCGCGTTCGCGCCTCACCTTGACAGATTGAGTGACCGGCACCAACGCGACTCCGCTACGGTTACTGTCCGGTGACGTGCCCTACCAGCTCGCCCTCGGCCAGCACGTGGCCCTTCATCGCATCCACCACGGCATCGCGCGTTGCCATATCCGGGCTCAGCGAGAGCGTCTCATCGAGCGCAAACACCTCGAAGTGGTAGGGATGGGTCTGCCCCTTGGGCGGCCGCGGCCC
>JASHTA010000525.1 GCA_030040795.1 Gammaproteobacteria bacterium
CTCCAATCCGGTGTTCGCCATGATGAGCAAGGGCACCTACCCGAGCGAGAGCTTCTATCAGGTCAGCGGACAGGGCCCTTGGTGGCGGGGCTATCGAGTGTCGCTGCGTTCGGGCGAGACCCTCCCCGTGCAGTTAATGGCGAGCGTCGACGCATCCGGTTGGTGAGCGACCTGGCTCAGGCGGCCGGGCGAGCTCAGGTGGCCGCCCGAGGCGCAGGCGGCCGCAACGGCTCGCGCGCGGTATACCGGCTCACGCGGCCGCACCGGTCGACGTGGCGGTACCGGCTCATTCCTTCGATTTGAGACTCGCGTTGTTGGCCTCGATGAAGGCCTTGATCTCCTCGCTCATGGCGAGAAGCCGCAACCACTGCTCCTTGTAGAGAGTCACGGGAAATCGGCCCATGCCGTAGACGGACAGCGCGCCCTTCTCGCTCACCTTCATGGTGAGCCTGCCACGCCCGGCGCTCTTCAGGCGCTCGTTCTCGGCTCGCAGACGCTCGAGCTCGGCTTGTAGATCGTCGGACACGGGACACCTCGAGGCAGCCGGGTTGCGGGCCTCGGATTATACGAGAGCCGGCTCGCTCGGCTCGCGTGCTACGATACCGCCTCGAGCCGAGGTAAGCGTCATGGGCGCGCCGGTCGATCCGATTCCGAGCAATCCCCTTCCGAGCAATTCGCGGACCTTCAGCTCCGGGAGACGCTCCCGGCTTGCGGAGCTGTCCGCCGTTGCCGCGGTCGCGGCCATCCGGGAAGGAGAGATCAAAGCCGAGGACTACGCCGACGCGCTGCTCGAGCGCGCGGCGCGGGGCGCCGATCTCAATGCCTTTCGCACCTTGCGGGCGGACGCAGTGCGAGAGGCGGCGCGCGAGGCCGATCGGCGCCGCCTGGCAGGCCGGCCGCTCGGGCGGCTGCACGGCCTTCCCCTGCCGGTCAAGGACAGCATCAATACGCGCGAGCTGCCCACTTCCAACGGCACGCGCTCCCTGCAACATTTTCGTCCTCGAGAAGATGCGGGCGTCCTGAAGCCGCTGCTGGCTCAAGGGGCGCTCATCATGGGCAAGACGAGCCTGCACGAGCTGTCCTGCGGCTGGACCAGCAACAATGCGACATTCGGCGCCGTGCGAAATCCCTACGATACGACGCGCACGCCCGGCGGAAGCAGCGGCGGCTCCGCTGTCGCTGTCGCGGCAAGAATGGCGCCGCTCGCCCTCGGCGAGGACACTTACGGCTCCATTCGCCTGCCGGCCTCCTTCTGCGGCCTCGTCGGGCTGCGGCCAACGCATGGGCGGTATCCCAACGACGGCGTCATGCCACTCTCGCGCGACAAGTTCGATCAGGTCGGCCCGCTCGCGCGCTGCGTGGAGGACATCGCGCTTTTCGATTCCGTCGTCACGCACCGTGAGAGTCCCGTCACCGCGCTGTCCCTTGCCGGTGTCCGGATCGGCATCTCGCCTCGGCACCTCGCAGCCGGCATCGACCCGGAATGCGAGCGGCTCGTGCAAGAGGCTCTGCTGCGGCTGCGAGCCGCGGATGTCACGATCGTGACCGCCGAGCTACCGCCGATCCTGCGCGAGGCCTCGGAGGTCGAGCGAACGATTCTGGGCCATGAGCTCCTCGGCAGCATGGCGGATTTTCTCGAGGCCGAGCACGCCGGCGTCACGCTCGATGAGCTCATCGAGCAGGCTGGCCCGAACCTCACACCGCTCCTGCTTGCCGCCCGCCACCCCGGACCGCGAGATGCGTACGACGCAGCGCTCCACCAGCGCGAGCGGATTCGCGTCGCCGCCGCCGCCTACTTTCGGGAGTTCGCGCTGGATGCGCTCGCATTCCCACCCTCGATGATGCCGGCCTTTCCGCAGGGCGATGCCGCCGCGGTGTCGATCGCCGGACATTCCACAGACCTGTTCATCGCGATCGGCCGAAACGTCGCGCTGGGGAGTTGCGCGGATCTCGCGAGCCTCGTCCTGCCCGCCGGGATGACCGCGAGTGGGCTTCCCGTCGGCCTCGAATTCGATGCCCCGCGGGGCAGCGATCAACGGCTGCTCGCTCTCGGCTTATCGCTCGAGGGGGCTCTCGGACCGATCGCGTCGCCGATCTCGACCACGACCGAGTGAACCGCATTGCGCGCATCCGCGCCAACCGCCGAGCCCGGCATCGCGCCGGCCCCGGTGGCCGTCAGTCGTCCAGACGGGTAATCTCCCGGCGCGCTTGAAGAGCGTTGAGGGGGCTCCGCATGAAAGTCCGGTGCTTTCTGCTTGCCGTCGCGGTCTTCGCGCCGCTTTGGCCACCGCGCGCACTTGCCGCATGCAAGATCGCGCGGATCGCGGAGCTTCCCGTGACCATGGCGGGCACGAGGCCGCTCGTCCCCGCCAAGATCAACGGCGCCGACGCCGAGTTCGTCCTCGATAGCGGCGCCTTCTACAGCGTGCTCACGCCTGCCGGCGCGGCCGAATACAAGCTGCACACGCGTCCCGCTCCGCCCCTACTGCAGCTCGTCGGCGTCGGCGGTGCGGCACGGACATCGGTCGCTACCGTCCAGGTTCTCACACTCGCGAATGCTCCCCTGCATGACGTGGACTTCCTGGTCGGCGGAGGCGAGGTCGGCGCAGGCGCCGTGGGCGTTCTCGGGCAGAACATCCTGAGGCTCGCGGACGCGGAGTACGACTTCGCGAACGGCGTGGTGAGGCTCTGGCGGGCGGAGAGCTGCCGCAAGGCCATGCTCGCCTACTGGGTGACGAGCCAGCCCTATTCCGCGATCAAGATCGCTTGGACCAGCGCCTCGCAGCCGCATACGACCGCCACTGCCTCGCTCGACGGCCACGAAATACGAGTGATGTTCGATTCCGGCGCCTCCTCCTCGATGGTGTCGCTCCGTGCCGCAAAGAGCGCCGGCTTCAATCCGTCGGGCCCCAACGTGATCTCCACGGGTCCGGCGCGCGGAGTCGGAGAAAGCATTGCCCGGGACTGGATCGCCACCTTCGCGAGCTTCAAGATCGGCGATGAGGAGATTCACAACGCGCGCTTGCATGTCATCGACGTGCGCATCCCCGGCGTGGACATGCTCCTCGGCACCGATTTCTTTCTCTCTCACCGCATCTACGTCGCGACCAGCCAGGACAAGTTATATTTCACGTACAACGGCGGGCCCGTGTTCAACTTCTCCACCAAGCCGCGCCAAGCGATCGCAGCGTCTGCACCCTCCGGGTCGCAGGCGGAATCGAGCGCCGCGGAGCCGACCGATGCGACCGGCTTTGCGCGCCGCGGCGCGGCACTTCTCGCGCGGCGGGACTTCGCGCACGCGATCGCCGACCTCACGCAGGCGGTGCGTCTCGAGCCGAGCAATGCTCAGTATTTCTACGAGCGTGGCCAGGCGCAGCTCGGCAACCGTCAGCCGGCGCTCGCCCTGCAGGACTTCAATCACGCCGTCGAGCTCGACCCGAGCGACGCGCAGGCTCTGGTGTCGCGAGCGTCGCTGCGCATCGCGCGCCACGACACCGCTGGCGGCATCGCGGACCTCGATGCCGCGGATCGCGCGGCTGCAAGGCAAGCCGACATTCGCCTGAATATTGCGATGCTGGACGTGAGCTCCGGCCGCTACGGCCCCGCCGTCACACAATTCGACCTCTGGCTTGCGAGCCACGATGCGGACTCGCACAAGCCGGAAGCGCTGAACGGCCGCTGCTGGGCCCGGGCGCTGTGGGGACGCGACCTGAAGCAGGCGCTCAGCGACTGCGACCTGGCGAACCGGTTGAGACCCGCCACGGCGAGCTTCCTCGACAGCCGCGCGCTCGTCGAGCAGCGGCTCGGCAAGTTCGCGAGATCGATCGAAGATGACGACGCGGCGCATCGCCTCGCGCCGACGAATGCCTGGTTCCTTTACTCTCGAGGCGTCACCGAGCTGCGCGCGGGACACAAGACCGAGGGTCGCGCCGACATTGCCTCGGCCGTGGATCTGCAGCCCAACATCGTGCAAATCGGCCGAGAGCGCGGTGTGACGCCTTAGCCTTGAGCCCAAGAGATTGCCCTGAGGAAACATAATGGGCTAGGCTAAGCCTGGGATTGTCATAATAAGGGGGAGGCCGCCATGCAGGAACAGTCGGTCTCTGTACTGATCGTCGGGGCGGGTCTGGCAGGACTTTCGGCCGCGTTGACTCTGTCGCAGCGTCACGCTCGGCCGCTCGTGATCGAGCGGCATTCCGCCTTCTCCCAACATCCACGTGCCCGGGGCCTCAACATGCGAAGCATGGAGCTACTGCGCGCGGCCGGGCTCGAGGAGCAGCTCTGCACGCGAAGCTCCGGTACGTTCGGCGACTTCACGATCATCCATGCCGAGAGCGTGACGGGCCCGGCGCAGAGGACGATCGTGCAGCGTGGCGCGTGGGAAGTGGGCCTGAGCCCGGCGCGGTCCTCGGGAATGATGCAGAGCCAGGTCGAGCCGATCCTCAAGCG
>JASHTA010000526.1 GCA_030040795.1 Gammaproteobacteria bacterium
GCGCGTCTCGTTCCGCAGCCCGGGAGCGGTCTGCGATCTATCGCGCAAGTTCGGCTGCGATCCCGAGGATGCGCTCGCGCTGGCGCGCCTCGCTGCGGAGCTCGGCATCGATGTGCGCGGCCTGTCGTTCCATGTCGGCTCGCAGGCCGCCGACTCCGGCAAGCACGTGGAGGCGATCGAGGCGTGCGCGCGGCTCATGGCGGCGGCGCGCCGCGAGAAGCTCGGCACGCTCGACACGCTCGACATCGGCGGCGGCTTTCCGATCGACTACATGCAGCCGGCCGCCGACATCGCGCGATTCTGTGCGCCGATCCGCGCGGCGCTCGCGAAGCTGCCGCGGCGCCTGCGCATCATCGCCGAGCCGGGCCGCTACATCGTCGGCCCCTCGGCGATCGGCGTCGCCTCGGTGATGGGCCGTGCGCAGCGGGAAGGGCACTGGTGGTACTACCTGGACGACGGCCTCTACGGCTCCTACAGCGGCCAGCTCTACGACCATGCGCGCTACCCCGTCGAGCCGCTGCGCAACGGCGGCGAGCGGCTGCCCGCCGTGCTCGCCGGTCCGACCTGTGACAGCATCGATGTGATCGCCGAGAATCTCATGCTGCCGAAGCTCGAGCCGGGCGATCTCATCATTGGGCGCGCGATGGGCGCCTACACCTGGGCGAGCGCGTCGGAATTCAACTTCTTCCCCCGGGCGACGGTGGTCTCGGTCAACACGGGACCCGACGACTCGGGAAGCGTGCAATCGGTTCCCCTCGGCGCGGCGGGTGGCGCTTGAGCCCGGATCGGCCGAGGACTGCGCTTCGGAGCGGCACATGACCGTCGATCGAAACGATTCGCAAACCGCGATCCACCGCCAGGTTGCCGCGGCGCGCGCCGGCAAGGAGGTGCGCGTCGCGGCACGGTTGTTCTCGGGCTGGGTCGTGTTCGGTGAGCGCCAGTTCGTCCGCGGCTACGTGCTGCTGCTGCCGGATCCCGTGGTGCCCTCGCTCAACTCGCTCGCGAGTCAGGAGCGCGCGCAGTTCCTGAGCGACATGGCACGGCTCGGGGATGCCGTGCTCAAGGTCACGGGTGCGGCGCGCATCAACTATGCGATTCTGGGCAATGCGGAGCCTGCGTTGCACGCGCACGTCATTCCTCGGTATGCGAACGAGCCCGAAAGCATGCGAACCGCTCATCCGTGGGCGTACGACTGGGCGGCGGCGCCCGCTTTCGATCGCGCGATCCACGGACCGCTCGCCGAGAGCTTGCGCGCGGAGCTCACGCGCATGGGCGTGGCGAAGCCGATGCGGTTCGACCCGGGCGCGAACGCCGGCGGATGATGTGCTCGTCCTGCGCGGAGTGTGCCGCAGCTTCCGCGAAGGCGGACGGGTGCACCGGGTCCTCGATGGCGTCGACTTGCAGGTCGAGAGCGGGTGCGCGGTCGCGATCACGGGCCGAAGCGGCTCGGGCAAGTCGACTCTGCTCAATCTGCTGAGCGGGATCGACCAGCCGGACTGCGGGACGATCGAGCTCGACGGCGTTGAGATCGGCTCGCTGCGCGAGCCGGCGCGCACGGAGTTCCGGCGTCTCAACGTCGGGTTCGTGTACCAGTTCTTCAACCTGATCCCGACGCTCTCCGTCGAGGAGAACGTTCGCCTCGCGCTCGAGCTGAACGGCGTGCGTGGCGCGGAAGCGCGCCGCCGCAGCATCGCCATGCTCGGGAAGGTCGGGCTCGGCGGCCGCCCCGCAAGCGCGGTCGATGCGCTCTCGGGCGGTGAGCAGCAGCGCGTTGCGATCGCGCGGGCGCTGGTGCACGAGCCGTCGTTCGTGCTCGCCGACGAGCCGACGGGCAATCTCGACGAGGCGACCGCCGCCGAGATCATCCCGCTCCTGCGCTCGCTCGCGAGCGAGCGTGGTGCGACGCTCTTGATGGTTACGCATGACCGCGCTCTCGCCGCCGCGGCAGATCGCGTTCTCGAGCTGCACGACGGCCGATTGCGCCCCGCATGAGCACACTATGGGCAGCCAGCGTTCGGCACCTGCTGCGCCATCCGGCGCAACTCGCGCTTGCGCTGGCGGGGCTCGCGCTCGGTGTGGCGACCATCACATCGGTCGATGTCGCGACGGCCAGCTCGAGCCGCGCATTCGCGCTGTCCGTGGCCGCAGTGAGCGGGCCGGCGACTCACGAGATCACCGGCGGCCCGCAGGGCATCGACGAGCGGCTCTATGCCCGCCTCGCCGCGAGGTTCCCGCGAGTCGCTCTGGCTCCCGTGGTCGAAGGCTATGTCACCGTGCGGGACGAGGCGCTGCAGCTCGTGGGCATCGACCCCTTGGCGGAGGCGGATTTCTCGGACGAGTCGTCCCCGGGGTCGCTGTCCGCGGCTGCCCGATCTGCGGCTGCCGCGCCCGCGACTGCTTCGTCCGCGACTGTCCCGTCTGCGGCTGCCCCGCCCGGCGTGACGCTTCTCGATAGCGTCGCAGAGCTCGGACGCTGGCTCACCGAGCGCGGCTCGGTCGTCATGGCCGCGAGCACGGCGAACCGCCTCGGCATCCCGCCAAGCGGCCGCTTCACGCTGGAGATCTCCGGGCGATCGCACCAGGCGGTGCTCATCGGCCGCGACTCGGGCAATCAGGCGGGCGGCGAGACGCTCGTGCTTGCCGATATCGCCCAGGCGCAGGAGTGGCTCGGGCTCGTCGGACGCCTGTCACGCATCGAGGTCCAAGTGCCTCCGGGCGCGATCGGCGATGCCGACCTCGCACAGCTTCGCGAGCAGCTGCCGCCCGGCGTGCAGCTCGAGGCGGCGCAGCAGCGCTCGCTCGCGAGCCTCGACCTCACGCGCGCCTTCACGACGGATCTGCGGGCGATGAGCCTCCTCGCGCTGCTCGTGGGCCTGTTCCTCATCTACAGTGCGATGAGCTTCGCCGTGCTGCAGCGGCGCAGGACGTTCGCCGTGCTGCGCGCGCTCGGAGCGACGCGGCTCGACATCCTGCGCCTGGTGCTGGTGGAAGCCGCGGTGCTCGGAGGTGCAGGCGCTTTGCTCGGGCTCGCCGCCGGGATCGGTCTCGGCCGCGGGCTCATCGCTCTCGTCTCGCGCACCCTCAACGATCTGTACTTCGTCGTGGCGGTCCAGTCGGTCTCCCTGTCGCCGGGCTCCGCCCTCGAGGCGGTCGGTGCCGGTCTCCTCACTGCGCTGGTCGCTGCGCTGCTGCCCGCCTGGGAGGCGACGCACGTCGCTCCACAGCTCGCGCTGCGGCGCTCCGCGCTCGAGGCGCGGGCGCTCGGGCTTGCGCGCGCGCTGGTCTTCGCAAGCGCCGGGCTCGCCTTGGCGGCCGGCGCGATCGTGGCCGGATCGAGCCGCAGCCTCCTCGCGGCATTCGTGGCGCTTTTCTTTCTCTTGCTCAGCGTGGCGGCGCTGACCCCCGCGCTGCTCAGGGCGAGCGCGCGGCTGCTCGCGCGCCGGCTGCGCGGCGCGAGTCCTATCGGAGGGATCGCGCTCGGCGATGTCGCGGCCTCGTTGAGCCGCACCGGGGTGGCCGTTGCCGCGCTCGCTCTCGCCGTCGCGGCGATGATCGGCGTGTCCGTGATGGTCGAGAGCTTCCGCGAATCCCTGCACGAGTGGCTCGGCCGTACGATGAGCGCGGATATCTACGTCTCCGCGCCGGGACCGGGATTCGACAGGCCGGAGCGCCGGCTCGACCCTCGAGTCGTTTCCGCGCTCGTCTCCGTCCGCGGCGTGTCGAGCTACAACGTCGGCCGCGGAGCGACCGTGAGCTCCCCGCTCGGGCCGGTGAGGCTCGACGCCGTGACGCTTGCGCCGCAAGCCCACGCCGGCGTGCAGCTGACCGAGCACCGTGGAAACGTCTGGCCGGCCTTTGCGCGCGGTGCCATCCTGGTCGCGGAGCCACTTGCCTGGCGCTGGAGCTTGCATCCAGGTGACCGACTCGCGCTCGTCACGGCGTCGGGTCTTCGATCCTTCGACATCGCGGGAATCTATCGCGACTACGGAACGGATGGTGTGTTGATGGACCGCACCGTCTATCGCCGCTCGTGGGGTGACGACGGAGTCTCTTCGCTCGGACTGTATCTGGCCCCCGGCGTCACGTCCGGCGAGATCGTCCCGGCTTTGTATACCGCCGCTGCCTCCGCCGCTGTCTCCGCCGTCGGCGCTGCCTCCGCCGCCAGTGCTGCCGCCGCCGCCGGCCGCCAGGCGCTGCTCATCGCCTCCAATGCGAACGTGCGCGCGATCTCGATGAGCATCTTCGATCAAACCTTCGTCATCACGCGCGTGCTCGACTGGCTCGCGGCGGGCGTTGCCGCCATCGGCCTCGTGAGCAGCCTGCTCGCCTGGGAGCTCGAGCGTACGCGCGAGCTCGGGATCCTGCGCTCTCTCGGCCTGACGCCGCGTGGGGCTGCCCTGCTCATCGAGGCGCAGACGGTCTTCATGGGTCTCGTTGCGCTCGTGGCCGCCGTTCCGGCCGGGCTGCTCGCGGCGGAGCTGCTCGTCACCGTCGTCAACCGCCGCGCCTTCGGATGGCAGATCGACTTTCATCTGCGGGGAGCGCAGCTCATCGACGCGTTGCGACTCGCGCTCGTCGCAGCGCTCCTCGCCGGCGTTTATCCGGCGTGGCGCAGCGCCCGGGCGCCCATCGCCGCGGATATTCGCGAGGAGTGAGCGTGGCGCGTTCGTGCCTCCTCGCGTGCGCTCTCCTGCTCGCGGCCTGCAGCGGTGGGGTTGGCCCGGCGTCCGTGGGAAACCCTTCGACCGCGCCCGGCACCGCTTCGCCCCTCGATATGCTGCGCGCCGGCTCATCGGATAGTGGCTTCGCTCGCGTGCTCACCGTGCGTCCCTTCGAGTTTCCGCAGGACCATGGGCCGCATCCGTCGTACCGCCTCGAGTGGTGGTACTTCACGGGCCATCTTCGCTCGACTCGCGGCGAGCGATTGGGCTTCGAGCTCACGTTCTTTCGAGTCGCGGTGGCTCCGCAGGCCGTTCCGCAGGACGGTGCCGACGCGACAGCGCCCGCGTCCTCCTGGCGTACGCGTCAGATCTATGTGGCGCACTTTGCAGTCACGGACATCGAGCGCAAGACGTTCCATTGGACGGAGCGGCACGCGCGCGATGCGCTGGGGCTTGCCGGTGCGCAAGCGGCGCCCTTTCGCGTGTGGCTCGACGGATGGTCGGTCGCTCAGGAAGGAACAGCAGGAGTGTGGACCCTGCGCGCCGCCGATCGAGCCTACGGCCTGACACTCGAGATGCGGCCGCTCTCACCACCGGTGCTCAACGGCGATCGCGGTCTCAGCGTCAAATCGGACGTGCCGGGCTCGGCGAGCTACTACTATTCGATTCCGCGGCTCGACGCGCGGGGCCAGCTCTTCCGCGGCGCACGCGCCACGGACGTGAGCGGCACGGCGTGGCTCGACCGGGAGTGGAGCAGCGGCGCGCTCGCGCCGAACGAGCAGGGCTGGGACTGGTTCGCCCTGCAGCTCGACGACGGCAGCGCCTTGATGTTCTATGCGTTGCGCGACATCGACGGCGCGCGCGATTCTCACAGTGCCGGGACGTGGATCGCGGCCGACGGCCGCGCTCGAGCCCTCTCGAGCGATGACGTGCGCATCGACGTTCTCAGCCACTGGCACAGCCCGGACGGTATTCTCTATCCCTCCCGATGGAGAATCCGCGTGAGCTCGCTCGGGCTCGACGTTGAAGCGACGCCGGTCCTCGCCGATCAGGAGCTGCAGACGAGTCCGCGCTACTGGGAGGGAGACGTGGACATCTCGGGAGAGCGCAATGGACAGACCGCCGCGGGGCAGGGATATGTGGAGCTCGTCGGGTACCCCAGGCGGTGATCCCGGGCGGTGAGGCTCACAGCACGCGCATGTGACGGATCAAGTTCCGGTCGACGTACGTGCGCGTGTCGAGGACGAGGCGGTCCTGCGCCTGCTGCAACTGGTGCAGGCAGAACATCACGAGGATGGTCAGGACGAGCGCGGTGAGCGTCGAGTTGAACGTGACGCCGAGCGCGAGCGTCACGCCATTGATGTTGCCGGTGACGGCGGTCTGCGCCTCCTGCAGGGCTCGGCCGATGCCACGCACGGTGCCGACGAACCCGATCGCCGGGATGGCCCAGGCGGTGAAGCGGATCATCGAGAGCTGGGTGTCGAGCCTCGAGAGCTCGAGCTCGCATTCGTCGCGAGCGGCCTCGGCGGCGTCCTGCACGCTGCGGGTGGCGCCGAAGCGGTTCAGGGCGAGCATCAGGGTGCGCGGGAGGAGCATCTCGCGCTCCTCGGCCGAGAGCGCCTCGATGGGACGACCCTGCGCACGGGCATCCTCCGGCAAGACGACGTGGCCGTCGCTCACATCGACATAGCGCTTGTCGAGCAGCCGGCGGTTGCGCGCAACGGCTCGAGCCTGGTAGGCGAGCAGCGACAGCGACCAGATCGCGAGGATGATGGCCGTCTCCGGCTCGTAGTCCTTGACGATCACGAAGATCGAGCGCAAGTCGCGCTCCACCTTCTGCCCCGACTGCGAGATGGTGACCGGCGGCTCCGCAAGGATGGCGGCGGCGCGCGGCCGGATGAAGGTGGCATACACCGTTTGCACGACGATGACGCTGATGAGCAGGGTCGCGAGGCTGTAGAGCAGCTCCCGGCCGGTCACCTGGGGCCTTCCGGCAATCTCTTGCACGGCCATTCCTCGAACGCCTCCCCCGAACACTGTGCGGCTCCGCAGCGGCCCGCTCGCAGTTTAGTGCATCCGCCGGAACGCCGAGTTCCGCTCAGCTGCGCAGGGCGCAGACCCAGGCCAGCGCGACGCTACCGAGCGCAAGAGCCCCTGCGAGCCATTGCGGAGCCCTCTCGAGCGCGCGGTGGATGGCCGGCGCCGCTGCCAGGGCACCGAGCACGCCGCCGACGAAGAAGCCGGCAAGATGCGCGAAGACATCGGTCTGGGCGCCCGATGTGCCGAGCCAGCCGAGCAGCACGACGCCCGCGACGAGCGGACTCCACCCAAGCGCCCAATGTTGCGCGAGCCGGCGCCGCTGGCGCCAGGAATACGCCGCGAGGAGCCCGAGCGCCGTGAAGACCGCGGTGGAGGCGCCTGCCGCGCGGTGCGAGGGCGCGGCGAGCAGCCCCTCGATCAGATTCGCGCACGCGCCGCCGTTGGTGATGAGAGCCCACGCGACGCCGGGTCCGAGCAGCCGTCCGGCGAGATAGCCGAACCAGACGCCGGCACCGAGGTTCGCCGCAAGATGCTCCGGACCGAAATGCAGCGTGAGCGCCGTCCAGGCCCGCCACCATTCCCCGTGACGCATCGCGGCCGCGTCGAGCTCGCCCACGTCGAAGGCGTCGAGCCGCCAGAGGCCGTTGTCGACAGCGTAGGCAATCCCGATCAACGTTGCGCCGTAGAGCGCACACCCGACCCATGAGCGGGCGTACAGCCGCGGTGGCGGGACGGAGGGCGGCGGCGCCCGCGCACGAATCTCCCTCTGGTATTGCAGCAGCTGCGAGCGAGCCTCGGGCGCCGCATGCGGATCGACGAGCAGAACGAAGTGCTCGCCCGCGCGCGCAAGCTCGCTCGCCACGCCGACCGCGGTGAGCATAAAGGCGCGCTCCTCGCAGTCGGCGAGCCGCATCGAGCGATAAACCTCCACCGCCTCGCTCAGCATGGGCGAAATGTAGCGCTTCCCCGGCGAACAATGCTTCAATCCGCGTCCATGGACCCGAGCTGGCTCGAGCGCGCGAAGCGCTTGCAGGCGATCGCGCAGACTGGGCTGACCTACGCGCGCGACCCCTACGACCGCGAGCGGTACGAGGCCGTACGCGACATTGCGGTGGCGCTGATCGCCGACCGTACGGGTGGCGAGCCCCGGGCGCTCGCGGATCTGTTCGCGGGCGAGTCGGGTTACGCGACGCCGAAGGTGGACGTGCGCGCCGCCGTGTTTCGGGACGAGCGGATCCTGCTCGTGAAGGAGCGCTCCGACGGTTTGTGGACCGTTCCGGGCGGCTGGGCGGACGTGGGCGACAGTCCGAGCACGGCCGTGGAGCGGGAGACCCTCGAGGAGTCCGGCTACTCGGTCCGCGCCGTGAAGCTCGCGGCCGTCTACGATCGCAATCGCCACGACCATGCGCCTCACCTCTTCCACATCTGGAAGCTGTTCTTCGTATGCGAGATCACCGGGGGCTCGCCGCGGCCGAGCGTCGAGACGGAGGCGGTCGAGTTCTTTGCGTTGGATCGCCTGCCCGAGCTCTCCACGGGCCGTGTGACCTCTCGCCAGATCGCGCAGATGCTCGAGCATCATCGGCATCGGGAGTGGCCGACCGCCTTTGATTGAAGCGATGCCGCAGTGGACGCAGCACGGGACTCCAGGCACCATTTGCGCATGGCCAAGGCCAAACGCAAGGTTGCGGTTCGGCCGCGACGCGCTGCGGCCCGGGCGCGGCCGCCACGGCCGCCGCGGGTGAGCGCGCCTCCCAACCCGTGGACGAAGGTCGGCCTCGACGGCAGGTCGCTGCACATCGGCCAGTTCCTCACCTTTCAAATCATCCGGCTCGCCAACGCGGCCAAGGCGAACGTCACCCGCAGGTATCTCGCGGAATTCGGCCTGAGCGTTCCCGAGTGGCGCCTGCTCGCGATGACGATCCGCTTCGAGCCGGTGCGCTTCTCGGAGCTCGTCGCGAACAGCAGCATCGACAAGGGCCAGGCGAGCCGGACGTTGCAGGGGCTGACCCAGCGCGGGCTCATCCTCGCGCAGACTCTGGGCGGCAGCACGCGGCGCACGCGCGACAGCGGCGCTCCCGTCATCCTCACGGTCACGCCGAAGGGACGCAGGCTCTACGCGACCCTTCTTCCGGTCGCTCAGCGCAACCAGGCTCGCTTGTTGCATCTGCTCACCCGCGACGAGCGCAAGATGCTTTACGTCATCCTCAACAAGCTGTTCGCCGCGATTGGTACCCTGGACGTACTGACCTAGCCAGGAGATGTCGATGCCGTCCCGCACCGTGCTGCCCGCGGGCGTTTCGAGCACGAGCTTCGCTCGCGCGCTCGGGGAGCTTCGCGAGGTCGTCGGAGCGGCCTACGTCCTGGCGGACCGGGATGAGCTCGCGCCCTACGAGAAGATCATGATTCCGGCTGCCGAGGACGATTACGAGCCGTCCGGAGCCATTCTCCCCGCGTCGGTCGAGCACGTGCAGGGTGTGCTCGCCGTCTGCAGCAAGTACAAGGTGCCGCTCTGGCCCATCTCGACGGGACGCAACTTCGGTTACGGCTCGGCCGCGCCGGCAACGCGCGGCCAGCTGATCCTCGATCTGAAGCGCATGGACCGCATCCTCGAGGTCGATCCGGTCCTCTGCACCGCGCTCGTCGAGCCGGGCGTGACGTACCAGCAGCTTCAGGATCACCTGAAGGAGCACAACAGCGCCCTATGGCTCGATTTCCCGGGCGATGGGCCGCTCGTCGGCCCGGTCGGCAATACGCTCGAGCGCGGGACCGGCAGCACACCGTACGCGGACCACCTCGCGCACGCGTGCGGGATGGAGGTCGTCCTGGCCGACGGCCGCGTGCTTCGCACCGGCATGGGATCGCTGCCGGGCAGCGCCTCCTGGCAAGTGTTCAAGTACGGCTACGGACCGTACCTCGACGGGCTGTTCACGCAGTCGAACTTCGGCATCGTGACCAAGCTCGGGCTGTGGCTCATGCCGGCTCCCGCGGCGTATCGAACGCTGCTCGTACGGTACTGGGACGATCAGGGTCTCGCCGCGGCTGTCGAGACTGCGCGGCCTCTGCGACTGAGCGGCACCATCCCCAATCCTTGTCGGCTGAGCAACGCGACGCTGATGCTCACGGAGGTCATGCGCCGCGCCGAGCTGTTCCAGGGCAGCGGACCCGTGCCCAACGATGCGATCTTCGCGGCGGCGCGCCAGCACGGGATCGCGCCCTGGAACCTGACCTTCAGTTTGTACGGAACGCTCGAGCAGATCGGGCCGAGCCTCGACATCGTGACGCGAGCCTTCGAATCGTCGGGTGGAGAGATCGTCTCCGACTATCACGACGGCTCGCAGTCGAACGAGCTCAACCTGAGCTCGTTCGGCCTGCTCAACTGGGTGGGTGGCGGCGGACTGGCCTGGCTCGCGCCGGTCTCCCCGGCGCGCGGCGGGGACGCGATCCGGCAGCGGGACATCGCGCGGACCGTTCTCGCGATGCACGGCATGGACTATCTGGCCGTTCCGACCGTCTGCGGACGCGACCTCCATCATCTGACGGCGCTCGTGTTCGACTACGGCGATCTGCAGGCGCGGCAGCGCGCGAAGGACTGCTTGCGCGATCTCGCCGCCGCATTCACGGACAACGGGTATGGGCTGCATCGAGCCGGCATCGGCCTGATGGACCAGGTCGCCCGCAGCTACGGCGCGATCCGGCGCGACGTGAACCGTGCGCTGAAGCGCGCGCTCGATCCCAACGGCATCCTCGCGCCGGGCAAGTCGGGTATCCATCGATGAGGCTCGCGAAAGGACTCGTCCTGGCGCTGTCGCTTGCGCTGTATGCGGCCGCCGCCCATGCCCAATCGGCCGGCGAATGGGCGAGCAGCGCAAAGCTGTGGCGCGACACCTGCGGCTACTGCCACGACGGCAAGCTGGCGCCCGAGCTCCGCGGAGCGGGCGTCTCGGCGCAAGCGATCGTGAGCGCAGTCCGCCACGGGCCGAACGCCATGCCGACGTTCGCGCCGAGCGAGATCAGCGATCAGGAGCTCGAGCAGCTCGCCGAGTGGATCCAAGCACAGCCGAAACCCGTGCCACCGCCGCCGGGCGAGTCGGAGCGGACGGTGCGGCATGGGACGAGGCAGCGGACGCGTTGAGAGAAGGCACGAGTTGCAGCCGCCGGGCGCCCGGGGGAAGATTAGGCACCCCCAGATCGGGGAGCGACGGAGAGGGGAGAACGCTATGCGGCTCGCAGGCGCGGCCTTCGTGGCCGGCGTGCTGATTGCCGGAACGGCAATTGCGGCACTGCCAAACGGCGCTCGGGCGCCGGACTTCAAGGCCGAGGCATCGCTCGGCGGCAAGACGTTCATGTTCTCGCTTGCCGATGCGCTGAAGAAAGGGCCGGTCGTCCTGTACTTCTATCCCGCAGCCTTCACCCCGGGATGCACCGTCGAGGCGCACGAGTTCGCGGAGGCGACGAGCAAGTTCAAGGCGCTCGGCGCCACGGTCATCGGCGTCTCGCACGATCCGATCGGGAAGCTCCAGCGCTTCTCGGTGAGCGAGTGCCGGAGCAAGTTCGCCGTGGCAGCCGATCCCACCCAGAGCATCATGAAGTCTTACGACGCCGTGCTCGCGATGCGGCCCGAGCTCGCCAACCGGACCTCGTATGTCATTGCGCCGACGGGCGAAATTCTGTACTCCTACACCAGCTTGGACCCCTCGAAGCACGTGACGAATACCCTGGCCGTGGTCGAGAAATACGTCGCCGAGCACGGCAAGTCGTAGCGTCCCCTGACTCCGCAAACGGCCCCGTGTAGCATGGGGTCCATCAACGATCGATCGAGCGTCGAGGTGTTTTCGTGAACGCAGTGGAGGAGAGCTTGAGATCGGCGCAGGGCCGTGCAGCGGCCGCCGGTCCGATGAGCGTCCCGACGCCGCCCCTGGCGCGAGAGCCTGCGAGAGGCGCGGCGTCCCAGCCGCTCTCGGCGGGGGGCCGGCTGCTGCGCAAGCTTCTCGCGATGTTCGGGAATCCCCCGGTCGAGATCGTGCTCTGGGACGGGGAGCGGGTGGCGCCCGTGGGGGTTCAGCCCGTTGCGACCGTTCGCATCGCCGACCGAGGCGTGCTCTTTGCGCTCCTGCGCGACCCGCAGGTGAGCTTCGGCGACCTCTACAGCGAGGGCCGCATCGACATCGAGGGAGATCTCGTCAAGCTCGTCGCGGCAACCTACGACGCGTCGGCGCAAGCCAATGGCCGGCGGTCCGCGCTTCGCGCCCTCACGCGGCTGCTGCACAGGCCGCGAGCCAACACCCTCGGGGGCTCGAAGGACAACATCCATCATCACTACGACATCGGCAACGAGTTCTACTCGCTGTGGCTCGGCCGCACCATGGCCTACACCTGCGCCTACTACCCGACTGCCTCCGCGACGCTGGACGAGGCGCAGACGGCGAAGATGGACCACGTGTGCCGCAAGCTGAGGTTGCGCCCCGGGGAGACCGTGGTCGAGGCGGGATTCGGCTGGGGCGCTCTTGCGCTGCACATGGCGCGCCACTACGGCGTCAAGGTGCGCGCATTCAACATTTCCCGCGAGCAGGTGCGCTTCGCGCGGGAGCGCGCCCGCGCCGAGGGCCTCGACGGACAAGTGGAGTACGTCGAGGACGACTACCGCAACATCGCCGGGCGCTACGACGCATTCGTATCCGTCGGGATGCTCGAGCACGTGGGCGTCGAGAACTACCGGACGCTCGGGGGCGTCGCGCGGCGCTCGCTCGGGAGCAACGGCCGAGGGCTGATTCACTCCATCGGGCGAAACTACCCGGCGTCGCTCCATCCCTGGATCGAGCGGCGAATCTTCCCCGGCGCCTGTCCTCCGTCGCTCTCGCAGATGATGCAGCTCTTCGAGCCCTGGGATCTCTCGATCCTCGACGTGGAGAACCTGCGGCTGCATTACGCGAAGACCCTCACACACTGGCTCGAGCTCTACGAGGCAAGCATCGAGCGCGTGCGGGCGATGTTCGACGAGAGGTTCGTGCGCATGTGGCGGCTCTATCTCGCGGGGTCGGTCGCCGCGTTCGCGACCGGGACGCTGCAGCTGTTCCAGGTCGTCTTCGCCCCGCGCGACTACCACGATATTCCGCTCACCCGCGCCTATCTGTATCCGAGCTGATCGAGAGCGGACCGTGAAGCTGTGGGACGTCGTGGTCGTAGGCGGAGGTCCTGCCGGCTCGACTGCTGCCTGGAAGCTGAAGCAGGCGGGCGCGGATGTCCTCGTGCTGGACAAGGAGAGCTTCCCGAGACTGAAGCTGTGTGCCGGCTGGATCACGCCGGAGGTCGTGAAGGACC